>DKPS01000051.1:20983-141476 GCA_002471345.1 Saprospiraceae bacterium UBA7328 | reverse complement strand
GTTTTGATAAAGCAGGATTGAATGTGGTTCCTTTCAGCCTTGGCAATCAAACAAAAAACATAGATATTGATATGGTGGATTTTTTGCCTCATCCTGGGGCGCTACATGAATGGAGTAGAATGATTAGGGAATGGGCTGCGGTTGTGGTCTATCGGTTAATGGGTTACATTGAGAAGTGATTTAAAAACGTATCTCATCGACTGCAGACAACACATTAATCCTCAATTTTTGAGCAAAATTATTAATACGTAACTTTGGCTATGCATTTCAAATTTTACAAATTCTTGAGAACCAAGCCGTTATCTTCATCAGAAGACATAGTTATTAATTCACTTCTTAGAATATAATGACTATGATCTTCTTTAAATCAATCGTAACTTTTCTAAAAGATGAAGAGTATAGAAGTCTCCTTATCACATCAGCAATCATTTTAAGTATAGGAACACTGACCTATCATATATTAGAAGGATGGTCATGGATCGACTCTCTCTATTTTTCAGTTATAACACTGACTACAATAGGTTATGGTGATTTCTCTCCTCAGACCGATGCTGGAAAACTATTCACGATCTTTTACATCTTACTTGGTCTAGGTATGATCCTTACATTTATACAGACAGTATGGGCCCACTATGCTAAAGAGGTAAAGGAAAAGAAATTTAAAAAGTAATCTTGTCATCATGGATTTAGCCAGTAAGTAACTTTTGCTACCAAAGCTCTATTTCTACTGGTAAATGTATCGAATGGGTCCGTGGAATAATTATCAGTATAAACCAAGAAGAAATCTGAAACAGGTGCAAATCTCCATTGCAATCTAGTATTGATATTCACATTGTCCAATTGGTTATTGTACTGTACAAATGCTGTAAGAAACAATTCTTTAGAAAAGGTCAAATCTATTCTTGGTCCTATAAGCCAAAGATTAGACACTTCAAAAGGTGCATCCAGAGCGATACGAAAATAGGAATAAGCTAAGCTGACAAAGCCGTATGGCTGATATCTCAAGGTTACTTCTCCATCAGCATTAAATATGGACCCATTGTAAAAACTTCCTCCTCCAGCTGATAAGTTATAACTAAGTGGTTTTCTCCTATCAGAGCTGAAAGCTAATCCGGCTGTAAAATAGGTATGCTCTGAACCTGCAGGAAGTACCACTCCATCATTTTGAATACGAGTAGGGTCAAAGTCATTTTCCAACTTGATATTGAAAACATTAAACTCTGCATTGATCATTGCAAAATTGGAGAAAGTAAAGTTAACAGAAGGCTCAAAATGAATCTCTTGTATTTCTCCTTTATCCAGAATCGTATTTCCATCACCTCCCAGATTAAAAAACATTCTGCTATCAAAGCCTAGTGTCACTTGACTCAAGTCAGGTGAATTGGGAAAGAAATTAACAGATGCCTCTGGGCTGAACATGAAGAAGTCTTTTCTAGGAGTAAATCCTGTTTCGGTATTAAACCCATTTCCAATATATAACTGCGCCCATTCTAGCCTGAATTTTCTTTCATTTCTTATCACCTGCACGAAGTGAGACACATCGTCTTTCTCAATGCCCGGAGTAAATGACTTCATCAAGGAAGCTTTACCTATCCAAAGATTATCTGGGGTATTGAGTCTATATTCTAGACCCATCACTCTATTATATACGTTAGCACCTGCAGATTCAGCCGTAGTTTTATTAGTTGCCTGTTTATTCACAAACATGGCGGCGAGTCTACTACTTTTTGATATTTTCTGTTCTACTGTTCCTACTGAAAAATTGAACCCTGGAATAGTGCCTTCTTCTTGACTAGCAGTATGCATATTCAATAATCCAAGCCTCAACTTATCATTCAATTTTCCACTAAGCCTTGCTCCAAAATGAATTTTATTTTGGATATTTTGACCTGTTTTAGGATCAACGGTTACTCCTATCCTTCTGGAAAAGAAAGGATTCACCCTGCTTACTCCAAATCCTGCAAACAAATCCGCATTCTCCAAAAAGAATTGCCTCTTTTCTGGAAAGAAAATTTCAAATCGATCTAGATTGGTAACCTGCTGGTCTACTTCTACTTGAGAAAAATCAGGATTAATTGTTAAATCTAAATTGAGCCCTGAGCTTATACCAATTTTGGCATCTCCGCCAATGGTCATCTTAGTCTGTGTCCCAATCTGTCCCTCATCCTCAAAGTCTCTATTTACATTCAAAGCTGAATAAGGTATTAATGAGACATTTCTACCTGTTTTTTCTAATGGCTTTTCCCATATCATGTCCCCCATGTATCCGATATCCATAACAAATCTGTTGCGAGGAACTCCTATCCAGCACGATATTTCATTAGTCTGAGTATCATATCTATATGCATTCATTCTCCACTTTTTACTTCCTTTAGTATATCGTAGAGTCTTGAATGGGATGCTCATCTCTGAGATCCAATGATCATCATATATTTTAGACGTTCCTGTCCACTTATTATCCCAAGATTCATCAAAATCAAAAGGAGATTGACCTGCATTACTCACTACTGCTTCACGAGTGACACCATGGGCAGTCATACCAAAAACTATAGCATTAGTGCCATCATTATAAGTATCAAAAAGGATTGTGATATTGTCATTGCCTAGAAAGTCGAAGTCACGTCTGAGAGATGGAGTAATTAAATCACGTCCTTGTGACATACATTTAATGGATACATAAAGGTTTTCATCGTCATATAATAATCTGATTTCTGTATCATTTTTTGCTGAGGCTGTGTCGTTTGGGAAGTTTTGGAAAAATTGGTTGCCCACGTCGGCCTTCATCCAAATTTCTTCATCTAAGATTCCATCTACTTGTATTGGGCTTTCGGCACGAAAGACATTTAAGTCAGTACCGGGAAGATTAATTTGACTATATCCTGATGAAAAAATGAAGGTAAATATTGTGCTGAAGAATATAAAGGAAAATTTCAATGGGATATTTTTTAGAAAATGAAGCCGTATTTAAAACCGAGAATCAAAGATATAGATTAGAGCGTGTTTAAAAAGTCAATAATTGGCTGCAAGTGGAAAAAAATCATTTTCGTGGCATTCCTATTTGTTGAACATACTCTTATTAAAATGTTTGTAGTCTTTGTGTGTATCTAAATCATGGATTTGCAAGAATAACACAGACGTAGAGAATATTGAATAATAAAAAAGATAATTAGTGGAATCCTTTAATCCACAACAATCCTTGGTTAAAAGCTCATTTGTGACATACCAATCTTTCATTTCAGATATTTTTTGATCCCAATATTTATATAACTATTGTGAACCTTACTATCAGAAATATTCCAGAAGAGGTAATAAATAGCATAAAGAAAAAAGCTGAAATAAATAGGCGAAGTCTCAATAGCGAAATACTCATATTGCTAGAAAGCTCACTTCTAGAAATAACCAAAGAAAGGCAGGCTGAAATAGCAAAAAAACAAATGTCAGCTCTCAGTAAATTTGTTGGAAAATGGAATGATGATAGATCAACAAAAGATATAATAGCAGACATCTATGAAAGTCGTACAGTAGGAAGTGATGTAGTCCTATGATTATATTAGATACTGATGTATGTATAGAAATTCTTAGAGGTAACGAAGATCTCACTAGAGTTTTGGGTGATATGGACGAAATCAGGGCAATCGCCTTTATGACATATGGTGAATTGTTGTATGGTGCGTACAATTCAAAAAAGGTAGAATATAATATATCCCTTGTGACAGCTTTTATAGATAACTTATTCGTAATAGAAAATGATCTGAAGATTATGGATTTATTTGGCAGAATAAAAAGTGGCCTTCGACGATCGGGTAGTATCATTCCAGATGCAGATCTATTAATCGCTGCAACAGCATTGTCTAATGATTGCACCTTACTTACAGGAAATGTTTCTCATTTTAGGAGAATTTCCAGTCTCATTGTGAAAGATTGGAGATCATAGTGCTTTAAAGGGACTACACCGAAGACACAGATTTGAATTTTCATAGGAATAGAATCTGTATAGCCATTAAATCTATTACAATCCGTGCTTCTAACCAGGTATATGGGTCTCCAATATTTCTTTTCAATCAAGTTCAGTAATCCATTCGTCGACAAAAATCATCATTTCATATAGTATTCCCACAAAACCATATACCTTGCATTGCATAGTACTATAATTTTGCTTTATATTTGTATCATAACGCATTATGAAAAAGGTTTTTGAATAAACTAAAGAAGATGTCAAAGCATGATCTCATTAGACAAAAAAAGACCATAAATACTTAAACATGAAAATAGAAAACACAAAAGCGCAAATGAGAAAAGGCGTACTAGAACTATGTGTCCTTTCTATAATCGCAGAAAAGGAGGCTTATCCTTCTGATATTATAAAAACACTCAAAGAGTACAAACTCATTGTAGTGGAAGGTACACTTTACCCTTTACTCACTAGGCTTAAAAATGCCAATCTACTAGGATACAGTTGGAAAGAATCAAAATCCGGCCCTCCTCGTAAGTACTATTCGCTTACGGATGATGGAAAAGGATTTTTGGCAGAATTAAATACAACATGGGAAGAGCTGAATCACGCAGTTGCCCAATCAACTAAAAAACTCTCGAAATCATGAACAAAATATTCAACATAAATTTAGGAGGATACCCATTCGTCATTGATGACGATGCGTATAAAAAGTTGAACAAATATCTGGATACCATTCAGAAACACTTCAGGAAATCTGAAGGATGTGAAGAAATAGTAGGAGATATTGAAGCACGGATAGCAGAGCTTTTTAATGAGCATGCTAAAGGACAGCCCATTGTGAGTATGAGAGATGTGGAAGGAGTAATTCAGATTATGGGTACACCACAAGAGTTTGGGGCATCTGATACTATAGATGATGAGGACGACAGTACTCATACTAAGACTAAATCAAAATTCACAACAGGTAAAAGGTTGTACAGAGACACTGACGATAAAGTTATTGGCGGTGTATGTTCTGGAATGGCCGCCTATTTTGGAGTCTCAGACCCATTAATATTCAGATTGATATTTGCAGTACTCTTCATAGGTGGAGTAGGAATATTAGCTTATATCTTATTCTGGATCATTGTACCTAGGGCAAAAACATCATCAGAAAAGCTTTCTATGAAAGGAGAGCCTATTAATGTCAATAATATAGCAAAACAAGTAGAAGATGAGCTGAATAATCTCTCTCATACTATCACAGATTTCGCTAAAGACATTAGTAATAAAAATTGGAAATAATACTCCAGTATAGGCAGGAGATGTGCTACACGTCTTCTGCCATCTTTTCTTTTATTTCTATTACTTCCTTGCCCATATATACCAAAACATCCCCATCAGAATATTTCAGATTCTTTCGACTTCCGTCTAAAATTTCTAACTCGCCCTCTTTGCTTTTTACAAATAATGGCACCGATTTTATATTGTCATCAATACCATTTAAAGTAAGATAAAAGCTATCCTTTGATACTGGGGTCAATTCATGAATGGTAGGATAATCTCTGGCTATTTCAGATAATGTGATGTAATCCACCTTATTAGAAAAAAGGTTTTGTCCATGATGACCGTTGGACTCAGATTCATCACTAGATGGTATAATATAATTGCCCTCTTCTCCTAAATATTCGTGCAGTTTACTGCTTGCATGTTTATTCACATCATTACTACTAGTCAGCGCAAGAAGATATCCGACATCATTAAGTGAAATATCATCTGCTAAACTTTCACTGTAAATATTGGCTTGAATAGCTTGCAGGCCTTCGCCCTTTGCTCTATTTACATTGCCAGAATTACTATCTACTAGTACGACATTTTGATCATTCTGATCTATATATTTTGCAATAATTCTTGATGCTTTTGTTGCACCCAGGATAAGAATGCCATTGCTTTTTTCTAGAAGAATACCAAGCATCTTTGCTAAAATCCTAGCCGTGGTAGCATTGAGAATAACTGTACCCAGTACCACCATGAAAACTAAAGGCGTGATATACTCTGCTCCAGGAATATCAAGTTTCGTCAATTTAGATCCCAATAGAGATGCAATACCCGCAGCTACAATACCTCGTGGTCCCATCCAACTGATGAATGTTTTTTCCTTTTGAGTCAAAGAAGAGTTTTTTGTACTCCAAAAAACCCCTAATGGCCTGATGATTAATATTATTACAAAAAATGAAGTAATTATCTTCCAATCATTGAGCAACATCAAATCGGCTATATTCACATTAGCAGCTATAAGAATAAAAAGTATTGATATCAAAAGAATACTTAGTGACTCCTTGAAATAGGTAATTTCCTTGATATACGGCACATCTACATTGCCAAGTACCATCCCACATACTACCACAGTTAATAATCCAGAATCAGGTGTGAGCAAATTTGATCCTACAAATACCGCCAATACATAAGCCAAAGAAAAAATAGTCAATAGATAATGCGGAATAGAATTTCTCTTCAATAGAAATCTCATCAGATATGCTGACCCAACTCCGAGAGCAAGTCCAACACAAACCAAGACTAAAAAATGCTGAATAGCCTCTGACGTGAAATGCAATCCACCATCAGCTGAAATAATAAATTCATATACCAGAACTGCAACTAATGCTCCAATAGGATCAATTAAAATTCCTTCCCACTTCAGTACAGTAGATACATTTTTATTTAATGGAACATTTCTCAAAATAGGTGCAATCACCGTTGGGCCTGTGACAATGATCAATCCAGCAAATAGAAATGCGATGTCCCAATTCAGTCCTATTAGAAAATGTGCCACCAATGCACCGCCTATGAAAGTGATGAGTGCCCCTCCAGTAATGAGCCTTATTATAGTATCACCTACACCTTTAATTTCATCTCTCTTCAGTGTCATCCCTCCTTCAAAAAGAATAATGCCTATACCTAATTCTACAAAATGAAATAATGTCTCTCCTGGAAATAATCCAGTGTTACTACTAGCATTCCAAATGGGTTCTATTAATTTCTGTCCTCCTGTCCATAGGGTAGAAAGAGGGCCCACGATTAATCCAGTAATGATTAATGGTAGTATAGCTGGCACTTTTAATCTCCAAGCCACCCATTGTGCTAATATTCCTAAAATTACTATACTCCCAATCTCAACCATAGTTTCCTGTTATCAATCAATAAGACTAAGTTATTATCTACTTATCATATACATCCAAAATCATTCCTTTTCTATGCCATTCATCTAGATATATCTCATTATTCTTTAACGGACATCAAATATTAACCACCAACAAACTCTCTTCTAAAAAACATACTTTTGCCAACTCAAATTTGGAAACAACCACATGGCCCTAATTGACGAAATAAAAAAGAGAAAAACCTTTGGAATTGTAAGTCACCCAGATGCTGGTAAGACAACACTGACAGAGAAGCTATTACTCTTTGGAGGTGCCATTCAGACTGCAGGTGCTGTGAAGTCCAATAAGATAAAGAAGCATGCTACTTCTGACTTTATGGATATTGAACGACAAAGAGGAATCTCAGTAGCCACTTCCGTGATGGCATTTGAATATGCCGGGAAGAAAATCAATATACTAGATACCCCTGGACACAAAGATTTTGCAGAAGACACTTTTAGGACACTTACCGCTGTAGACAGTGTCATAGTCGTGATAGATGTAGCTAAAGGTGTAGAAACTCAAACTGAGAAACTCGTGGAAGTTTGCAGAATGAGAAAGACTCCCATCATGGTATTCATTAATAAAATGGATAGAGAAGGAAAGGATGGGTTTGATCTTTTGGACGAATTAGAAACAAAATTAGGACTTACTGTAACTCCTCAAAGTTGGCCAGTAGGAATGGGACAGCGATTTCAAGGAGTTTATAGTTTGTATGAAAAGAAATTAAAGTTATTCAGTGCTCATGGTAAGCAAAATGAAGAAGATACGATTGTCATAGATGATCTTAATACTGACATCCTCGATGAGAAAATAGGTAAGGCCGCAGCAGACGAATTACGTGAAGAGACCCACACTATAAACGAGGTTTATCCCGATCTAGACGTTGATGCTTACTTAAGAGGCGATTTGTCCCCTGTTTTTTTTGGTAGTGCTGTGAATAATTTTGGAGTAAAAGAACTGTTGGATTGTTTCGTCCACATTGCTCCTAATCCATTGCCCCGACAAACTGAAGAAAGAATAATTGAACCCATAGAAGACAAGTTTTCTGGTTTTGTATTTAAAATCCATGCTAACATTGATCCTAAACATAGAGACAGAATTGCATTTTTAAGGATATGCTCAGGAACTTTCGAAAGGAATACGAATTATCAGCATGTAAGACTAGAAAGGAAAATCAAATTTTCAAATCCTACATCATTTATGGCTGAAAAAAAATCTGTCGTAGAGGAAGCTTTTCCAGGAGATATTGTAGGGCTGTATGATTCGGGTAACTTTAAGATAGGTGATGCACTTACTGAAGGAGAAAAGCTCCATTTCGTGGGTATCCCAAGTTTCTCCCCAGAACAATTTAGATATATTGACAATGCTAACCCTCTCAAGTCTAAACAGCTGAATAAGGGAATAATTCAACTTATGGATGAAGGCGTTGCACAACTCTTTGTAAAGGAAGATACATCCAGAAAGATTATAGGTACAGTCGGTGCATTGCAGTTTGATGTTATTCAGTATAGACTTGAGCATGAGTATGGTGCATCTTGTAGTTATGAGCCCATAAATATTCATAAAGCGGCGTGGGTGCATTGTGATGACAGCGCGGTACTTAAAGATTTTACATCAAGAAGAAAAAATAATCTAGCTAAAGATAAGGACGGCAAATTGGTGTTCTTAGCTGATTCTGCCTGGATTCTCAAGACTGTTCAGGAAAATCATCCCGAGGTACAATTTTTCTTTACCTCAGAGTTCTAAATTTAGTCAATCCAAACATCCTTTAATCCTTGCACTAAAAATACCTCCTGATTCTACATGAAATCCATTCAATAGTTCAATTGAGTTCCCTGCTTGAAAGAGAATATTGCTACCATTTGCAACAGTACCAGAAGAAGTAATAGTAGAATTTGCAACATAATCGCTACTTGCAATATTTCCTGATGGGTTTAGTTCTTCATCTTGACAATTTAAAAGTGCCTCCTGAGTAAAAATAGCCTTGATTTGCATATGCTTAGTAATAGTAATGTTCAATGGATTTTGGGTGCTTACAATATCTCCAGTCCACATTGCAAACTCATATCCACTATTCCCAGTTGCCATCAAAGTGACTGATTCATCTTTCAAATACAAGGTCTTAATAGAGTTTGACTCAGCTTGTCCATTCCCATCTGTATTGATCGCTAAAGCATACAATGTTGGTGGAATTTGAGAGTTGGGTTCAGGAATTTCATCAGGTTCAGTAGTATTAAATCTTACTTCTGTAAGTCCATAGCAGCTTGCTGCACCCCAATTGTCAATGGCGGTTAAAAGTATATATCGTGCTTTTCTTTTATCAAAATCAGGGCCTTTAAACCCTTTGTAAAAACTGGTGCCTGGAGCTTTTTCAAATTCATATGTTCCAAGGGTAATCCAATTGGATTGATCTAATGAATATTCAACAATTACATTTTTGAACCCCGAATTCAGTTCAGAAGATTTATTTACATTCCAAACCCAAGTAGATGATAGGTCATAAATTTTTCCTAGATCATACAAAATCCAATGAGTATTACCTCTAGAGGCATTAGGGTTTGGCTTTGCCTGACACGACTGCCAAGTAACATCCCATATGGATGAGTTCACAGTTATACATTCATTTTGAGAACTAAGTAGTTGGAATTGTAAAATAATGAGAGAAGTAAACAGTATTTTTTTAATCATTATCGTATGATTTAGCGGATTAGGTAATTGTTTCAGAAGGTGAATTTTATTATAAATTCATTGAAAATCAGATGAGCCGATTATAGGGTTAGAATGAGGAGGTTCATCCAATTTTCATGATCTTTTTATTAGAGGGCTATTCATTCATTACCATCACTCGTGAGGTTGTCGTCAATTGGCTCACCATATCTTTCACAGACAAGAAATACACTCCTGATGAAAGGTTTTGAATTTCAAGATTGTAAGTATTCACACCTTTTAGAGCACTCCTGCTGAGCAACTGATATGGTTTGCCTGAAAAATCAGATAGCTGAATATGAAGTGTAGTCTTGGCATCATTTTCTACTGAAAATTGAATGGTTTGACTAGTAGGATTTGGAAATACTTTAACCTTTATATTTATAGCTATGAAGCGATGCTCAGCTGATTCATTAATATTTGTTGTTAAGTCTTCCGTTTCTTTGTCGTCAGAAATATTATTAAATACATCTGACCATTCGGACCAATCACCATTACAGTTCACTCTAACTTGATATTCGAAACCTACTTCAACATCTATGTCTTCGAATTCAACAATGTTTTCATTGGTCCTCACTGACTCCCAGTCTACGTCACTATCTTCTGGACGAAATCTCAGTTCATATCCTTCTGCTTCATCTACTTCATTCCAAACTATTATGACAAATCCATCTTGAGAAATGAATACGTCAGAATATGAAGGAGTAATACATTCTTCTATTTCTTTAGGCACATAAAATCTCTCTATTTCACTGCTTAAAACTTCATCATTACATATAGTTTGTACAAATAACTCATACTCAACACCCGATTCTAGATCCTCAATAAAGACCTCCTGATCCTCAGTCTCAATCTCTATCCATTCCATATCGGCAGTGCGAATTGAAACTAAAAAAGATCCAGAAGATTCTCCTTCCCATAGAATCCATACTTCATACGGATTGATTACCAATGCGGTAACATTATTAGGTGCGGAACATTCATCCAGGTCATCCTCTTCACCCATGTCATCAGATTCATCTTCTTCGCCTTCCTCATCACATTCTTCTTCGCCATCCTCAGACTCGTCTTCTCCATCTTCATTTTCAGTATCGTCCTCTTCATCAACCTCATTAATTATTCTAGTGAATTGCTCATTTAATATTATTCTGATTTCGGCGAATCCAGCACATTGTTCATGCCCCCAATTTGACTCTATATGAAGTAATATATATCTGACTTTACTATCGTTAAAATTTGGACCAGGAACACCTGAGTATTCGTTAATTCCTTCTCCTTTTGCTATTTCTAAAGTATCAAGCTGGGTCCAGGTAACACCATCAAGGGAGTAATCCACAATCAATGATTTTACCCCTTTTGCCAGATCTACATTAGAATTCCAAATTCGTGAGGATGAAATCGTATACACACTTCCTAAATCATACATTATCCAATGACCTTCTCCTCTTTCAGAATTAGGGCTTTGTGTCATTTCACATGATTCCCATGTGTTTTCCCACAAGGATTGACTCACTGTAGAACATTGCGCAGATACTTGATTATGAAGTGATATTAAACCTAATACTATAATCAATACCAAGTATTTTAATGAATTCTTCATGTTTTCAGTTTATTGAGAATTATGTATTCATGAAACCAATAGGTGGCTGGCCTCCGACTGTATAGAAATTTGTCAGGTTAGGAAAGATGTTATTAATTTCCGTATTTGAGACACCATACCATTGTGCTAATTCTGCAAAGTATTCATCAGTCGAAAGAGTAGGAATGAGTACACCATTACCTACATCTAGATTACTATTTAGAGCAAGGTTAGGATAAGAGCCATAAGTACGACCTCCATTTACCTTGCCACCCATAACCATTACATTTCCTCCCCAAGCATGATCGGTACCATTGCCATTAGAAGTAAGAGTCCTTGCAAAATCAGATATAGTGAAAGTGGTCACATTGTCATTTACACCTAACTCAGTCATGGCAGTGTTGAATTCACTTAATGCCTTAGAGACCACAGTAAGCATTCCTGCTTGATTATTTAATAACTCATCATGATGATCCCATCCGCCGAATGTGATGAAAAAGGTCTGTCTGCAAACATCTAAAGTATTCCTTGCTGCGATGGTTTTTGCAACCATTTGCATACTCTGCGAAAGTCTACTAGTAGAGAATGTCGTATTCAGGTTCACTCCTCCTATAGCCGAACTGAACTGCTCGTGAGAACTTTGAGCATTTCTAGTTACATCAGCATAGGTCTTTTTGAAAATATCTACATATTGATCTTCTAATAGGTTGTCCACAGCAGTTGTTCTAATCATGTCCAGAGCGCTGTCGCCTTTGTATCCCTCGATACCGATACTCCCAGTTCCACTTGGATTGATGGTATATTCAGAGCTCTGATTTCCAGATTGAAAAATATTCCTACCAGAAAGAGAAATATTCATGGATATATTCTGATTGTTGTTCATGCTCTGTAAAATATCAGACATTCGCCCTCCCCATCCTGATGATGATCTTGTATGAGGTACTGATGTCTGCCATTGTTGTATCTGATCAGCATGAGAGAAGAGCCCTAATGGAAGAGATACTGATCCATTCTCAAACTGAGTTTTATTGGTTGGTTCTACAAGAGTACCCACATTTGAAATAAAAGCAAGATTGCCACTATTATACAATTGCTGTACTTCTGGCATAGATGGGTGTACTCCAAGTCCAGGAAGCCCCCCAGCCAAATGGTTTAATCCTAAAAGGCTGTTTTTAGCCAATGCTTGATTAGATCGAGTGGCGCTGTAGGCATTATAAGCAGATGTGTCATTAGGCACTAGCATATTAAATGAATCATTTCCACCAGCAAATAGAATACAGACTAATGCCTTGTAATTATTTGATGAGTTGTAGGCACTCGCTACTGCCCTTCCTGCTGCTTCATTAGCCATTCCTAGATTAAACAAGGTAGAAAAGAAAGTGGTGGACCCAATGGCCGCACAACTCGCTGTACCGAGGAATCTTCTTCTGTTGTATTTATGATCGTTACACATTTTTAGATTGTTTTATTGTTATATTTTATGGTGTGTCACCAAAAAGATTAAGCTGATCTATCCAAAACAGATCCTTTATTTAATTGAGCGAAATAGACATCTGTGAGCTCATATTTATTCCAAAATCATCATTTTAAAACTGCATAGTCAGGTGACATCATGATCAAGTAAGTAGCTATGGGAAGTCGGTCTTCATTGTCAAGCTGCGTAATAGCATTGGTGATGATGGTCTTTGTTCTTTGAGTAAGAAGACCTGCACCAAGGAGTATATCTAATCTGTTGACTAAGGCCGATGGGTTTTCTACCAATGCCAATTCATCACCATAATCCATTCTAATTCCTGAATTTATTCCTGCATCTATATCATCTTCAAATGGTGACTCATTAAATACCCATTCATTTAATTGATTTACGAATGCTACTGCGGTAGAAGAATTATGTATTTGGAATTCAGGTCCTACTAAATTATTATCAGCTATAAGTCCATTAGGTTGATATCCAGGTTGAAAAAAATTAAAGACACTTGGTGAATACTGTGGTGTCTGTCCAATATTTTCAGTCCATTCGTACATTGGATTGACATATACATTCTCATTATTTCCTAAGGGTTGAGGGTTGAAGGCCTTTATAAGTGATGTAAACCTTGTAAGTGGCTCTCTTAACCTTCCTGAATTTAGAAAATCCTGAGGTGAACAACTTCTCGCTTCCGGATCTAAGAGTATTGCTTTAATGACGGCTTTTAGATCACCACGTACTCCTAAGCCATTATTGTTGAAAGCACTTGCTACTCTTTCAATGTACTCAGGACTAGGGTTAGATGTTACCATGAATTGAATCATTGCTTTTCCTATAAATGGGCCGACGTTAGGATGATTAAAAAGATTGTCCATAGCATCTTCAAAATCCTCAAGGCCTGTCTGACCAGAAGGAACGATTTGCCCTTTGAGCAGTTTCTTTTGACCTGGCTCGTGATGTTCATCATACATTTTCATAGGCAATGCTGATTCTGCTATGACCTCTTCTTCTTCAAAAACTCCAAATTCATTATTCACAGGATCACCAAAACCAGTGAAAATTTTAGCAAACTCTCTGATATCATCATTGTCATATGTAGGGATAAACTTGCCATTTACATCCAATTTTATACTTCCATCAGTGTTCAACTCATACAACCCAATAGAAAATAGTTGCATGACTTCTCTGGCGAAATTTTCATCAGGATGAATGTTTAAAGCTGGATTTGATTTAGGATTGTTAAAATGACTCAGGTAAAGACCCATGGAAAAATTCCTACTTATCGCAGAAAGAAGGTCTCTATAATTCCCAAAAGAATGACGCTGTAATAAATCATAATAGACTGTAGAAAGTGCGGTTACATCCTCAAATAGATCACTCCCTACCGCAGATGTTACAAAAATCTGGCTCAGACACCATGTAACTTTTTGCCTGAGGAGATCCGGGTTATTCAAAATTATATTCCACCATGCTGATCTGAATTCTAAAAATCCATATAATTCGTCAGGTAAAATCGTTTCTTCATAAACCCTCTTGATATTATTAACAGCATCTACAGTGGTATGCATAGGCAACAGCATCTGCTCTTTTATCCAAGTCTCATAGCCCATAGTTGCAACATTTTCAATGGTCTCAAAATCATAACCCATTGAAGCTTGAGCTAAAAATCTAGATGCGTCTTTTAGTGATGAATCATTGTGATTTTGAAAGCCATCTATGGTAGTCACACCAGTAGAATTAGCATTATGACTTGTAGTAACAGTAATACCGTTTTTATGACCGGCACCGATAAAATCTGTATAGTCTTGACTAAAAGAAATCTGTGTTATTAGAAGAAAAGCAATTGTTAATATTCTTATCATCTTAAAAATTTATTGCGTGATTATAGAGAGAACAAGAAGGATGGTTTTTACCCTATGATTAATTTTATGAATTGTTATCAATCAATAGTAAACCAGCTTCAAAAGCCCTTCGGACCATTCCAGCTGCATTTTTGCCTTTTAATTTTCTTAATGCGCTATATCTGTGATCAGTCACTGTATAATGACTCAAGAATAATTTGGTCCCAATCTCTTTATCTGTATATCCGAAAGAAATGAGTTCCAAAACTTCAGATTCTCTTTTTGTTAAATTGTAGTTCATTATTAATATTTAAGAAGCAAACAATGAGCATGAATTTTACCCTATAGTGAGATGCATATTTATACGGCTTCCGTGTTATTATTAATTTTTGATCTTCCTGTTTTCATGTAATCCAACCTATATTTAACCTCTCAATTTTCAGCTAAGAATATTTATGCCCTCTTCCTCTATCTGTGATGAAAAAGTATTTAAATCAGTCTTCTTTGATAATGCGCAGTCATTAAAAGAGTACATGTACTATCGCTGTGGAAATCAGGAGCAAGCTGAGGACTATATGCAGGATGCATTTAGTAAGCTCTGGGAAAATTGCGCAAAGGTGTCCTTTGAAAAAGCCAGGTCCTTTCTTTTTAAAATCGCTAATAATTTTTTTCTCAATCAGGTAAAAAGAAAAAAGGTCGACTTAAAATTTAAAAAGAGATTAGATCAGAAAGTAGAAACTGAAAACCCTGAATTCATTTATCAGAAAAAAGAGTTTCACGAACTTTTAGAGCGGACCATTTCTTCATTGCCTGAAGATCAAAGAACCATTTTTCTTTTGAATCGAATAGAGAAAAAAAAATACAGAGAAATAGCAGAAATGTTAGATATCAGTGTGAAAACTGTAGAAAAGAAAATGCACTTGGCATTATTACAATTGAGAAAAGTACACCCAAAAGTATAGGGTAAAATGAATAATGACTGTTATCTATCTACTTGGTTTCATATTTGCGAGAAAAATTCTCTCATATATGATAAAATTATAAATCACTAATGGCTGATCAATCCACACTATATAGTAGATGGCTGAAGGGCGACCTCTCTGACGAAGAGAGGAAGTCAATACGTGAAAATGGGGAAGAGGATCAATTGAAAAATATTATCAATGCAGTTGATCTTTGGGAGTCAAATGAAATAAATCTAGATGATGCATATCAAAACTTTACTGATCATAAAGCCAATAGGAAAAAGGTCAAAAAAATAATACCACAAAGGGCATGGCTTGCAGCTGCATCAATTCTTTTAGTTGTGTCTAGTATTTATTTGTTCTATTCTGCCTCATATACAAAATATACAGTACTGAATGGAATGAATGAATCTATTACGCTGTCAGATGGATCATCGGTAATCCTCAATGATGGATCTTTCTTAAAACACAGATCAGGTCTATTATCTAAACAAAGAGTGGTTCATTTAAAAGGAGAAGGACTTTTCGAAGTGAAAAAAGGAGAAAAATTTAAAGTATACAGCACAGTTGGAGATGTGGAAGTCTTAGGCACACAATTCAATGTGAGAACTTGGGGAGACAAATTAACAGTAGAGTGCTATGAAGGGCAAGTAAGAGTGTCTAATAAAAAAGACTTTGTCATCTTGGAAAAAGGAGAATCTGTGATTATGACAGAAGGGAAAGCTCCTGAAAAACAAATCATCATAAATATTCTACCTGACTGGATGAACAATTTTTCTCAATTCCAAGATGAGCCATTATCCGATGTATTTGCAGAACTAGAACGTCAGTATAATTTCACAATAACACAAATGGACATCAATAAAAAATTCACTGGACAAGTCACTCATGAAAACTTGACAGGAGCTATGGAATCGATTTGCATTCCATTAGGGCTTGAATTTAATATAGATCAAGAGCAAAAATCCATAGTTGTAAGGAATAGGTGAGTTACTTTTAGTCCATGACTAAATTTTTAGTTGTTTTAGCATTACTTATTAAATTAAATCTGAGCTTTGGACAGAAAGACTTGGCCAAAGTTTTCAGTGAATTAGAATCATTTTCAGATTTTACTTTTAATTATGAAAAAGATAGCCTTTCCCTATACTTCTATGATGGTGAGATTCCTAATCAGATAGACGAAAAATTTATAACTCATATACTTCAAAGCACTCCATTTCACTATCAGGTTACTAATAGAAATGAAGTGCTTATCTATAAATCGTTACCTACGATGTATACAATTTGTGGAACTATAAAAGACAAATTAGACGATCAGATTCTGCCTTATGGAAATATAAAAATTTCCAATTCTGTCACTGGAACCGAATCAGATGACAATGGATTTTTTAGCTTTACTCATCAAGGTCTCAAAGATGATATTGTGTCAATCAGCTACATTGGATACAAATCAAAAGATTTTCGAGTATCCTGGTTTGAATCGGAACCATGCCCTATAATTATTTTAGAAACAGATGAAAATATACTTACAGATAAAGTAGTCATCAAAGGTTATATCCTCAGGGATATCACAAAGACTAAAGAATATGGTTCCTTTCATTTTAACTATGAGAACTTCACACAACGCAAATCATCATTAGAATCTGATGTATTAAGATCTTTGCAATTCTTACCTGGAGTATCTAGCACTGACGATAGCGCTACAAATCTAAATATCAGAGGGGCTTCAGCAGATCATAGCATAGTATTATGGGAGAATGCACCTCTCTATAATCCAGGGCATATGTTTGGAATGATATCAGCCATCAACCCATATGTAGTTAATCAAGTGAATCTCTACAAAGATATCTTCCACCCTAAATATGATAATAGAGTAGGCTCTCTCATAGATATTTCGTTGAATGACAAGCCATCTGAAAATCTGAGTATTGGAGCTGGGCTTACGCTTACAGAAGGTCATTTCTTTTTAGAATCACCAATTGTGAAAAATCACTTATCTATTATTCTTTCTGGAAGAAAGTCGATATATGATTTATTTCAATCACAGACTTTTTCGTCCTATTCAGAGACTATATTCCAAAATACTAAGATTGAAGAAAATCAAGCTGAAATAGAAGAAGGAGAAAGAACAGCAGAAAATGAACTTTCATTTCACGACTTGAATGCAAAAGTCAATTTTAAACCCAATGCAAAAATCAATATTTCAGGGTCTTACTTCAAAAGTAGAAATCGCTTTTCTTATTCAAGTGAGGAATTTTTCGATGGGCTTACTTCTGATGATCTGGTGGACTATAAAGTGGACATTGTAAGTGGCATTGCCCAAATGAATTGGAATACTCAGCATTCGACTACTACTGAGTACACTAACTCTATTACTGAAAATGAACTTGAATTTTCTATTGTAAATATGGATGAAGAAGATCCATTGGTTTATTCATTCGGATCAAATAATATCAATGACGAATCAGTAAAAATAGATCATAAATATAGAACTAGTAATGGAATAAATTTTGGCCTAGGCTATAGCTATAATATTAAGGAAGTCGGCTTCGCACTTACAGAAATAGCAGAATTTGAAGAAGATATAAATGAACAAGAGAAAACTTCTGGCAAGTTTCATAATCTTTTTATGACAGTTGATGGTATCATAGGAAACTTGAATTTCAACACAGGTCTAAAAATGACAAATCCATTAGGCAATAACCAGTATTTCATTTCTCCAAGGATTAGTATACAATATAAACTTTCGAATGCTTTCAGTATAATCCTTGCCACTGGCAGAACTTTTCAGTTCATAAATCAATTAGAAGAATTCGGAGGCTTTGATCTTAATCTCAATGGAAACATCTGGATTCTCAAAGACATTGAAGACGATGAAATTCTCGAAGCAAAAAAAGTTTCGTTAGGGGCATTGTATAAAAAAGATGGATGGTTATTTGATGTTTCGGGATATAGAAATGTTCTTTCAGGGCTCAGTCTTCTACAGTCTTCTTCTATTGGAATTGATCCTGAAGATTTTGATGATGGTCAATCTACATCAGTAGGTATTGATTTATTGATAAATAAAAACTGGAGTTTAATAAAAAAAGCAAATGTTCAATCTTGGTTGACCTATTCTTGGAATCAAAATGACTACTTTTTCCCAAATATCTCTTCCCTTACTTTCCCAGCAACCATTCAACAGAAACATATTTTAAAGCTGGTAAATAAAATCAATTATAAAAATTTTCAATTAATGTGCAGTTATCATTTCAAATCAGGCCTGCCTTATTCCTTACCTAATGGAATTATTCCTTCCGAAATTGATGAAGATGAATTTCAGATCAACTATGAATCCATCAATGGGAACCAATTAAGTCATTACCATAGATTGGATCTTGGGTTGACATATCAACACAAATCTGAATCCATAAACTTTGAAGTAAGTACCTCTGTTCTCAACTTGTTGGACCATACTAATATCTTTAGTAGAAGTTCATTTATAGATGAAAATGAAAGGGAAGAACAAATAATTATATCTTCTGAAAAAAGATTGCTAAAAAGAACTCCTCTTTTAATGGTTCGATTCTTTTGGTAAAATAATGAACTCAATATTGATTAATCCATCATCAACCTTTCTCCAGATATCCAAATTGAAGCTAGTAAAGTGGCAAAATGTTTGAATGAATCTATATTTGCTACGTTAAGTATTACAGAGATTTACTTTTCTCTATTTTAATCAGTTAAAACAGTCCAATAATATATCAGATTCTTATGGATTTTAAACAAATAATAAGTCACTGCAAAGAATATGGATTCATTTACCAATCAAGTGATATCTATGATGGATTATCAGCTGTGTATGACTATGGCCCCTATGGTGTAGAACTGAAGAATAATATCAAACAATATTGGTGGAAAAGCATGGTGCAAATGCATGGAAATATTGTTGGAATCGATGCTGCGATTTTCATGCATCCTAAGACCTGGAAAGCCTCTGGTCATGTGGATGCTTTTAATGACCCATTAGTTGACAATAAAGACTCTAAAAAAAGATATAGAGCAGATCAGCTTATAGAAGGATATACAGATAAGATAGAAGCCAAGATCATTAAAGATGTTGAGAAAGCAAGAAAGCGCTTTGGCGATGATTTTGACGAAGATCAATTTAAGACTACCAATGGGCGGATCATAGATCGTCAATCTAAAATAGATTCTATTTTAGGAGAGATGAATCAACATCTTAAAGATGAAAACATGGTTGGTTTAAAAGAGCTAATTGAAAGATTAGAAATAGCTTGTCCTGATAGTGGAAGTAAAAACTGGACCGATGTTCGTCAATTCAACTTGATGTTTAATACACAGCTTGGGAATATAGCAGGAGAAGAAGGCAAGTTATATCTCAGACCAGAAACAGCTCAGGGAATTTTCGTGAATTTCTTGAATGTTCAAAAAACAACTCGACAAAAAATTCCTTTTGGGATAGCCCAAATAGGAAAAGCATTTAGAAATGAAATTGTAGCAAGACAGTTCATTTTTAGGATGAGAGAATTCGAGCAGATGGAGATGCAGTTTTTTGTAAAGCCTGGCACCGAAATGGAGTGGTACAGACATTGGAAAGAAACGAGAATGAAATGGCATGAATCTTTAGGTACTAGCTCTAATCATTTGAGATTTCATGACCATGATAATTTAGCACATTATGCTAATGCTGCTTTAGACATTGAGTATCAATTCCCTTTTGGATTCAAAGAATTAGAAGGCATTCACTCTCGAACTGATTTTGACTTGGGAAGCCATCAAAAACTCTCAGGTAAGAAATTACAATACTTTGATCCTGAAATCAATGAAAGCTATGTGCCTTATGTTGTAGAAACTTCAATAGGAGCAGATAGAATGTTCTTAAGCCAAATTAGTGAAAATCTCAAAGAAGAATCCGTTCCTGATTCTTCCGGGAAGGAATCTACTAGAACCGTACTATCTTTAAATCCAGCCATCGCACCTGTGAAATGTGCAGTTCTTCCCTTGCTTAAAAACAAAGTAGAATTGACCAAGGCTGCCCACGATGTTCATGATAAAATAAAGTTGCATTTCAATACACAGTATGACGAAAAAGATGCTGTAGGAAGGAGATATAGAAGACAAGATGCAATTGGCACACCATACTGTGTCACTATTGATTTCGAGACCTTGGATGATCATTGTGTCACTATCAGAGATAGAGATACGCTTAAGCAAGAAAGAGTGAAAATCGATGATGTTGTAAGTAAGATTAGAGATAAGGTAGATATGAATGGATTATTGACATCGTAGATTATTACAATATTTAGAAAAAAGAAAGGCAGCTTGATGATTTATCGAGCTGCCTTTTATATTTCGTATTCTAATTGGTTCTGTTCATAATGGACTTCTTTCTAATCAGGGCAGTCATATTGGGTCAATTCTTTTTCTATAAAGCACTATCACTAATTAGATATTTTACTAAGAATTTCCTGTTGTTTCTTTAGCAATAGGGCATGATACTCTATGATATTCTCATGCTCTTTTAATTTTGAAAGAGCCATTAACAGCAGTTGCTCTTTATCTATGGCTACTGCTTCATTATTGCGATTATATTTGATTAACTGAGGATAGTTATCAATGATAGCGCTTTGTTTTAAGCTTATTTTTCCACTTGCCTTTTTATCTGACTTTTGAATAAATTCTAGATTCTTGAATGAAGCTATATCAGCAGATTTTACAAGAGTAGAATAATAATCATTTTCTTTTTTTAACAACATAGTATTATCCACATATGACCCATCCTCATCAATATAGGCTACCTGACTACCATATCGGCCAAAACTAAGCACTGATCCTGAAGCATAAATCTGCCAATAATTACTATCAAAACTATTTTCTAATCTAATACCAGCTGAAGTAACTTCATTCGCGTGAACACTTTGTTTGATATGCAAATCTGCGACAGATGGGCCATCACCAATTTTCACCAATCCACTAGCAAAAATAGAGAACGCATTTGATCTATCATCTAAGGCTTTTCCATTACCAACTATTACCAAAGGTGTGCTTGTATCTACAGTGTCATTTGTATTCACCACAATTAAAGTAGTATCATTATATGTGCCCAGGACCGTACTAGCTGCTCCGTGTGTAAGTAACCCTTTGCCCAGAGCTGTGGAGTATTTCCCTTTTGCTACATTGATAAATCCACCTATGGTAGTATGAGAATTGAGGCTTAGATTGTTTTGTCCCCAGATAGTAGAGATATCTCCAAATGACCTATTGAACTTTCCGAATATTGTAACATCATCAGCATTTATAGAATTTGACTGTCCCCACGCAGTCCCATTATTGCCCCTGATCACATTACCTAATCCCCAAACTGTTACATTTTCAAGATTATCTTCTATAAAATTATTTCTACCAAAGGCCGTACAAACTAAGCAGTCATCATCTATAACATTTGTAATGCCCCACATCATTGATGCAAGACCTCTAGGTGTATTCGCCGCACCAAATGATGTAGAATAATCTCCTATGTTATCAATATTCCATGTATTGGGTTCATCAAAGGCAAATCCAGTACCAACGAGAAATATTGACTTTCTAGGATACCAAAACATCTTACTTCCGAGGCTATCGGTAGATGTACCCAAAAGCATAGCCTGAGAAGAGTCCATTTCTATTCCGATTGGGACATTTTCTTGAGCTCTAGTAGTAACAGAAGAAAATATAATTGCTAACAAAAATGATATGCTGACTAGTGATTTCATTGGTTTTTATTTTTGAGGGTTGTTAACATTTCTGCAAGGGTTGATTTGAGTTCATTGATCTCTTTTTGCTGCTGATCATTGGTCTTTATTTCTTCCTGTAGTGCTACTATTGCAGTCAAGTAAAGTTGCTTGTAGTCTATTGCAAATGGTTCTTCATTTTCATCATAGATGACCATATTCGGGAAGTCTTTCAGAAACTGAGATCGATTAAGAGTAACCTTTCCTTTGTTCTTTGAAATCGTTCTATTACCGATTCGCATATTAGAGATTTGATTTGAGGCACTTTTTATAGACTTATTGATTGGATTATTTTGTGGCGCAAAGTCGTCTATTTTGATATAATTTCCTTCATAATCAATTTGAGATACCCTTTGGCCATTAAGATTAAAATTTAAACTTTTAAGTAACAATTGAGTATGTGCTTGAATCTTCCATAGTGCAGTAGTTTGGAATAATCCGTTTTGACTTTTTGATTCTAAAAGAATTCCACTTGTCCCTCCTTCATAAAGATTTTCACTTTGCACTACATGAAGATCTGCTTCTGCAGCACCACCAGACCCAACTTTTACAAATCCATTTCCATAGACGGCAAAAGCATTTGATCTTGTAGTATCATTTGTACCATTTCCTACTATTAGTAAAGGAGTGTTTCCAGAGAATATTCCTTGATCCGCCATACCTTGAATGGTGTCATTATAGACTCCAACCACAAGACTTCCATATCCCTTTGAAATATTCCCTTCTCCTATAACAGTGCTAGCATACCCTCCTGCTCGGTTATTCTTACCCCATGCCGTGCCAAAATCTACATCAACAGCATTTGCTTGTCCCCAACTCATAGAATGATCACCATTAGGTCTATTCAATGAACCAAATGTTGTCGCAAAATTACCAACTTCATCTAGGTCCCAAGTCCTAGCAAATAAGAAAGATCCAGTGCCTACTAACAAAGCAGACTTTTTGGGTTCCCAATAGAGTTTATTTCCAGTTTGGTCTATTGGCACACCAAATCTTACGGCATGTGAAGTGTCTGTTTCTAAAGCTATAGGAAGAGCTTGAGCAACTGTAACATTGTAGAATTGAAAAAAGATCATGACTGCCATTGCTAACTTCAACAACCCACTTTCAAACCCCCTTCTTACTAATCCTGCTGCATTCTTAACATCAAGTTTTTCCATCAGATTTTGTCTATGGGTGGTGACAGTTTCATTGCTAATATAGAGTTGTGCAGCGATCTCTTTGGTAGTTAACTCATCAGCTACGAGTTGAATAATCTCCTTTTCTCTGTTTGTGATTTTCATGTTTTTTCGAATTGTGATCATTGAAATGTTTTTCGATTCTCATATCTATCCAGTGTAGATTACTTAGACACTGCATTTGATTTTGATGAGAAATGAATAGCGGTAAATGATTTTTCTTGTTAGATTTCACAATACGAAATAGCACATAACGAAAAATGGATACTTCATCCAATCGGATGAAATTCAAGAGAATGAAAATTAGAATGAATAAGAAGTTTATAAATCAGCGAAGTATGTTACCTCTAGGCATGTTTGGCTACATTCTCATTGAAGCACCTTCTTAACTAAGTTTACTCTATCCCTCACGCCCACTTTAGCATAAAGGTTTCTAAGATGAGTTTTGACTGTATTAATAGAGACATATTGCTTAGCAGCAATTTGACTATTAGCTAACCCTTGTGATAAATCTGAAAGAGTAATGTATTCTCTTTCTGTAAGACTGATATTCAATTTCTTCTCAATTCTTTGTTTGTTAAGAATTGATTCTTCTTGAAAAGACGCTGCATTATATAATGCAATTTCCATGATCATCATTATATCCTTTTCATCAAAAGGTTTGATCACATAACCATTAGGCATTGTCACTTTAGCCGCATTAATTGTGTCTCTATCAGTATATGAGGTTATAAACACAAAAGGTATTCTATACTGATCTCTCACAATTTGAGCAAGTTGAATTCCGCTCTGGCTTCCCTTTATATTGATATCAAAAAGAATGATATCAGGCTTTAAATCAGGTAATCTGTCTAAAAATTCATCAGAATTCTGGAATGAACACAGCACTTCGTAGCCTAACTTTCGTAAAATGGTTTCTAATTGCTTTCTGATCAACAATTCATCTTCTACAATTACCACATTCTGCCCCATTCTAACTATTTATTTCCAGTGGAATATGAATTTTGACCTTCGTGCCTTCATCAGAAATGACATCCATTTTGGCACTCAGTTGCTCTACAAATGATTCGATGAGTTCTGTACCAAACGACCCCTCTTTTGTAGCATTATGATCTAATCCAACCCCGTTATCTTTCACTTCTATTGATAGGTGTTTTTCATTGAACACCGCGCTTACTTTTAGGTTTCCTTCGTCTTTACCTTCAAATGCATGTTTCAATGCGTTTGAAATTAACTCATTGATAATCAGACCTAAGGGCACCAATATCTCCACATCTACCATAACATCTTCAATGTCAAGATCAAGCTCTACATTGCTTCCGTGAAGATTATAAGAATCAAATAACTCGACTACTAAATCTTCTAGATACTTTTTCAGACTGATCTGTGAAGATTGATCTACACCATATAGATTTTGATGAATAAGTGCCATTGATTTAACTCTTCCTCGTCCTACATTGATGGCATCTTGTGCAGCTGGGTCTGAAAGATTTTCAGATTGAAGATATAGCAGACTGGAGATGACTTGGAGGTTATTTTTAACCCTATGATGTATTTCTCTTAGTAAGTAATCTTTATCTTTTACAGCATGCTCAAGGGCTATTTTTTGTTTTCTATTCTCATTGAACATTCGAAACAAAAACATTGATAAAATTGCTAAAACTGATCCTCCTCCAACTGAAATAGCCATGATTCTTTTTTGGTTGGAGATGGTTTGGGTAGCCAATATCTTTTCAGATTCAAGAATCGAAATTTCTTTTTCTTTTTTTTCAGTATCGTACTTTGTCTCTAATGCTGCAATTTGAGACATGATATCCTGATTTTTCAAAGTGTCTTTCAACTCTTTGTGAATCTTCATACTTTGATAAGCATTTTTATAATCTTGAGTTGCTTCGTACAATTGAGCCAAGCTGCGATGGGAGTTAGATATATCTTCAGAGTCATCAAGCTTTTCAGCAAGCCTTAATCCTTCTTTTAAATGGATGCCAGCCTCTTTGTATCTATTCAATCTTACCATGTTACGACCATAGTCCAATTGAGAATCTATTATATCGGCTTCATTCCCTAATGTCAATCTTATATCAAGAGCTTTTTTGCTGAACTCTGCGCTTTTCTTGTCATCTCTATATGATTCGTCCCATACTTCGGCAATATTATAATAGGTTTTAGCTAATAATCTGGGATTGTCCTTTTCTAGATAAAATTTTTCTAATTCACTATATATGGCTAAAGCTTCTATGGGCATATTTCTGTCTGTATAAATGACAGCAATATTATTAGATGCAGTCTCCCAACAGTTAAAATTTTTATGTTCTAAACAACCATCTCTTGCTAGAGTGTAATACTCAAATGCCTTTTCTTTATTGTTCAGTCTAAAATTGACATTGCCTAATGAAAGCTTTATTTCATTAACATACTTCTGATCTCCAATTTCTTCAAATAAATTTCCTGCTTCAGTAAATGCTTGGTGTGAAAGGTCATCTCTATTCATAGAACCATAGATTTTACCCTTATGCTGAATAGTAATGGCTTGATACTGGGTTATTCCAGTTTTGGCAAATAGTTCAATAGCCCTATCGGTATGCTCAAGAGCTTCGTCATATCTCGAAAGCTGATGATAGAGTATCCCAAAATGGGATTGAATAACGGCATCCATACGATCATTTTCTCCCAATAATTGAGAAATACTATCTGCCTTAATCAAAAATGGTTCTGCTTTATCAGGAATGGAATAGGTGTAGCGATGTGCGATAGTTAAAAGATTCTGAACATGAGGAATATTCAAAGTCGCAGTATCAACATATGCCTTAAGACTATCGAGAAAGTTATTTTGATACCCCAAAACATTTGGGATTATCCCTATAAGAAAAACACACAGAAAGGTTCCACGATACAACAAATTGACAGATACTAACCTCATTTTTTCGATGTGTTAATTAGATTCAAGCAGAAAGATAGTTCATCCCTTTTTCCTTGAGAAAAATAACAATGAAAATCGTTATAAATGAGGAGGTCTAAGTGAAAACAAAAAAAGCCCTTCCTAATGGAAGAGCCTTCTTTTATTATTCAAACCAAGTGATGACGTCTTTACCTGATCTTTACACTGCCATATTTAGATTCAATTTTTACTAGACCTTCACCTTTTCCTGCTCTTTTCCCTCTTGCCCATTCTTCATTATCATCATCGCCAAAATCACCATTGCCATCTTCTATTGTGATTGATCCATACTTAGTCTCTACATCAAACTTGAATCCCACATCATTTGGGTTGTCAATCTTAATTTCAGCGTATGAAGAGACTATATCTATCTCTTCAAAATCAGAAGTTATTTCATTGATTTTTATGCTACCATAACCCGTTCTTATAATAGCACTGCTGAGTAGTTTGTCTACATCAATATCAGTATGTTTACTATCTATTTCTACTTCACCTATCTCCCCTAATCTTATATTATCATACCTTCCTTTATTATCGAAACTAATGGCATTTCTTACTCTATAAGCATCATATTTAGATTCAACATCCATAACCTTAGCTTTATCAATTGTAACCTTACTATACCTGCTCACAATATCTACGTCCTCTGCTATTTCCACTGATATATCACCATACTTCAATTCTATATCAAGGTCATGTACATTTTCCATTTTACCTTTCCCGTATCCCAAGTCTACATCTACATCATGAGCATTGCCAATTTCAAAATTGCCATACTTGAGTACTATATCCATTTCATTTTCCATATCCTCCGTAAAAATATTTCCATACTTATTAGTTAACATCAGATGTACATGTTCTGGCACTTCAATGTAATAATGGATTTCATACTTGTTGCCTTTATTCCATGACATGATATTTTTCCAAAATCCTTTCTTTTGAGCGTCAATTTTAGTCTCTGCTTTTACAGAATTAGCTGAACCATATATACTTACATCAATTCTTTCGAAGATTTCTTCAGCCTTAGATTCACTAGGCGCATCCACAAGTATTTCTACCTTGATGTTTACCTGGTCACCTGCTACAGTACGGACATCAATATTCCCATATTTATTGATGAGTTCTACAGTAGCTCCGTTTGATATATCATAGGATTCTGTAAGGGTTTTCTTATGATCCTTAGCTGCAAAAGAAGTCACAGCAGTAGCCATGCAAAGCGCTAAGAGTATAGTTTTAAATATCGTATCCATTAGGACTATTTTTTGATTTAGTGATTTCATAATCTGTCATTATTCTTTGTAAGATCATTAATTTTGTTTTGTAGCTTTCCAAAAGTGCTTGAACCGCTTTTTCTTCACTGCCTTCCGGCAAATCTCCAAGCTCACCTTTAATTTCTGCGATATGTTTGTTGATATCTTCAATGTCCGGAATTTGAAGAATATCAGAAGTATATCCCACAGTCTTTACTAAATGTTGAGTTTGTCTATCGTAATGTTGTTCTATATTTTGTATCTCGGCAAATAACATTGCTTTACTTTCACTGTTTTTACTACCCATCTGGTAAAAAGTAAATGCTGTGGCAACTAAAACAATGAGAACAATAGCAATCCATATTCCAAAACCTGAAAGAGGTTTTTGAGGATTGACAGAATCTGTATTGTCTAATTCAGATTCTATGCTGTTCCAAAGGTCTCCTTTAGGAATATGGTTATCCATATCCTCTTTATTATCCCAAATAAATTTTTCGATTCCATCTTTTCTTTTCATAGCTATCACCTTCATTTTTATCGGTTTATGAGATATTTGCAATTCTTTCATTTTCTAGTAATAGCTCTTTCAACTTCACCTTTGCTCTACTATACTGAGATTTAGAAGTGCCTTCTGAAATACCCATGACTTGAGAAATCTCTTGATGATCATATCCTTCCACCGCATACATCGTAAAAATCACTCTATATCCCTCTGGTAACATTTGCATTGCGTATTGAATTCTCTGAATATCATATGCATGATCAGTCTCTTCATTTTCTACTTCCACATAATCTTTATCATCTACTTCTTGAAAAAAGACCTTTCTTTTGTTCAATTCACTGATACAAGTATTGATTACGATTCTTTTCAACCATGCGCCGAAGGTGGCGTCATATTTATAAGAATCAATATTCTTGAAAGCCTTAACAAAAGCCATTTGTAATGCATCTTCTGCTGAAGAATCGTCCTTCATCATTCTCACACATACATTGTACATTGCCTTTGAATACATATTATACAACTCATACTGCGCTGCTCGATCTTGAGCTTTGCATTTATCCAGTATTTCTTCCAGTTGTTGTGTATGCACTTCGTATTGATACGTTAATTCGAATATAGAGACTTGGATATTGAAGCAAGGGTTGCATACAGAAAGATTAAGATTGTGACTTTCTCAAAATTCAAAATTGTTAAAATAACAAAGGGCTCTAAAAATTACTTTTAAAGCCCTTAATCAAGATCTTTTTTACAGAAGCAATCTACTTCCTTTATTATTTTTCTATTTGTCTCTTTTTAATCAGGGCATTCTAAGTTTCCTAATTTAATTCCTTTCAAGTTGACAACTTTACTAGCAGCATCAGCTTGAGTGACAGGAACACAACCAGCAATCTGAGAATTCAGATTGTTGTTATCAATTGTTTCATTTTTAACAAACCTCCAACTTTCATTATCTGGAAAACTCTGATCCAAACCTAATATTACTCTTCTAATCAATACTAAATCAGCTGCACTTGGTCCTCCTGAGAAATTGACATCGGCTGCAACAAAATCTTCTGGACATGATTCACTTATTCCTAATATTAATCTTTGTCCTCTTACTATGTCCAACGATGATAATAACCTTACAGCTGCATCATCTACAGAAGGACATATAAATCCTACCTCAGAAAGCTCACCTTCTACTACATATACATATTCACCATTGGATGCAGTAAATTGGTCAGCTCTTATTTCTTCTTGACCTACACTCGACAAAAATCTGAATGAAACGTTTTCAAAATTTTGATCTTCTCTGTTGACAACATTTATAGTTATAGACTTTGTACTATCAAAAGGCAAAGGAGCTGGCACTTCAAAATTTAAAACTTCAGAACATCCTAAATCATTTGAGATTGTCACCATATAAAGACCCCCTGGCACTCCTAATAAAGATTTATTGGTACTGCCATCTGACCAATCAAAGCTCAGAGCATTGTTCTCACAAAATTCAATATCGAAATCTACGCCACCATTTCCAGAGCCATCATCTCTTGTTAATTGAGTATTTGACAAGGTTACAAATGGTATGGAATCAAATATCACAGTCTGCGTGACAGTAGATGCATTTCCAGTACAAGCATTACTTATGGTCCATATTACAGCTGCTTCAGCAGTTTCACATGATTCGCTTATCATTACAATGGAAGCAGAGTCTACCACTTCATTACAACTCAATGGAATCATGTCAACTACTAATGAATTTATATCATTTGGACACTGACCACTAATCGTTAAAGTATCACCGAAATCTGCTCGTATATTATCATTATTCATGACGGTTATAGTCTGGATGCAAGAAGAAGCGTCCATACCAGTGCCTGAAACGAAAGTTCTTTCAATAACCATATCAGGGCAGGACTGTATTATACTATCCGAGAAACTAAAAGCATCGAATCCAAATATTAAAGGAACTCCTGTCACGGATGTATCAGAACTTTCTGTACAAGAGATTGTAATGTCATCAGGACAAATTACAGACATATCGGTAGGAACTATAAATGAGAAAGTGTCTCTACAACCACTTTCATTTGTCACTCTCAATTCGTATTCTCCAGCTGAAACAGAATTTAAAAAAGGTTCAGCACTAAGGTCATTCCAAATGAAACTCAGTGACTCGTCTCCACATTGAGTAAAGCTATAATTAATAGACCCATCATTTCCGTTTTGAGCGCCTTGAATATCAATGCTATCAATATTAATTATTGGGACATCTCTAAATATCACTGCTTGGCCAATCATAAAAGAGGTATCCTTACAATTATCAGTTATATGCCAAACAAAATTAACGACGTCTTGATCACATCCCCTACTTGCTACTAGAATATTTGTAGAATCCAGAACTTCATTGCATCCTAATGGTAATATAAGTTCCGGATTAGCAAGTACATCATCAGTACAAACTCCAGTGAGATTAGCCATTAATGGAAAGCCATCTCTTATGCTGCCAGAGTTTTCTCTTAAAGTAATGATCTGAGTACATGTCTCCATCATACTGCTATCTGCAGTAAATGCGGCGAATGTTCTTTCTATTATTCTATCGGGACACATTTGAGTCACAAAATCAAACATTTCAATTGTCTCATATCCGGTAAATGTAGGAGACCCAGTAATATCTATTGTTGGCTCTTGAATACACGCTAGGCTTATATTAGCAGGACAGTTCAAAGAGAACAAGAAAGGCACTTCATAGTTAAACGAATCTATGCATCCAATGCTATTCGTTACTGTTAAACTATAATTTCCACCAACTACATTATTTAGATTTGGAGTTGTAGCACCATTGGACCATAAAAAAGTAACAGTATCTCCCATGCACAAACTATGGTCAAAAGTTATACTACCACTTGAATTCTCTTGATCAGCAGTAATCGTGAGATTTTCCAAACCCACTACTGATATATCTTCGAAAATGGTTACTTGACTTAAGAAACTAGTTTGATTAGCACATTCATCAAAAACTAACCAATCTATTTGGAATGTCTGACTATTGCAGTTGACATCACTCATGGTTAAGTTCTGATTTCTTATAGTTTCACCACACCTCAAAGGTGGTGACATGGCGACAAGTGAGGCTAAGTCAGCGGCACATGCTCCACTTATTCTTACTGTATCTTGGAATTCTGCCCTCACATTTTCATTACTTAATGTGATAAGCTGAGTACAACTCACCGATTGAGCATTCATTGAAGATCCAGTGAACGTCCTCTGAATTATCGTATTTGGGCATACTTGAACAATAGAGTCCGCAAAAGTCAAACTATCAAACCCTTGTAAAGTCGCATTTCCTGTTAAGGAAATATCAGGAGCACTAGAGCAACTTATTACTATATCTGGGGGACAAGTCAATGCAAATGAAAGTGGGACATCAAAAGATTTGATTTCCATACATCCAAAAGTATTAGTAAGAGTAACCGTATATGTACCTGATGCCAATCCACTGATGGTTTCAGATGTACTTCCATTACTCCAATTGAATGAAACTGAGTCACTTTTACAAGATGCAAAATCAAAAGATATTGCTCCTGTGCTATCCCCAATAGCAGGTGAAATCGATTCATTACTTAATTGTATAATTTGTAGATTTTCGAAAACAGTAAATTGAGAAATCGTTGTTCTATTACCTGTACATTCATCAAATAATAACCAGTCCGTACGGAATATCTCCCTATCACAACTTGAAGAAATAGGATCAGTAGCTACAAAATCAATCCTCTCATTACATCCTAATGGTAAAGAACCAGTGATCAATGAATCTAGCATACCAGAGCACTGACCTGAAATGAAAACTGTGTCTTGGAAAGTTGCTCTTAAGTTATCATCAGTCTGAGTAATAACTTGTAAGCATGTATCTAGTGAACCGCCACTAATAGAGGCTACCCATCTTCTCTCTGTAATCCTAGTAGGACATTCTTGGGTTACCACATCAAAGTAAGAAACATCATCAAATCCAGTTACTTCTGGCATCCCAGTAGCAGATGGGTCCGCTGCAATTTCGCAATCAATTGTTATATCAGGAGGGCAATTCAATGATAAAAATATCGGCACAACAAAATCTGATACCTGAGTACATCCTGACTCATTAGTAATAGTCACTGAGTAGGAGCCAGCATTAATGCTATCAATACTTGCTTCATTACTCCCATTACTCCAAGCATAAGAAAGCATATCCGCTTTACATGCCAAAGGATCAAATGATATAGCACCTCCCATACCCGTAGGGTCAGGTGTGATCATTATATTGTTCAATGTTGCAACTGGAATATCTCTGAAAACTGTTACTTGGGTCTCCGTGAATGACGCTCCACCATTACAATCGTTAGCACCAAACCATGTAGTAGTATAAACCACTTCATCGCATGATGTGCTATTGAGTATGGTGACCACATCAATAATTCTTTCCCCACAAGAAAGTGGTAAATTTTTATCTACAAAAGATTCTAAGTCTGCCCCACAGACACCAGTAACTACTGAAGTGTCAGGGAAACTACTCCTCACATTAGCAGGATCCAGAGTAATCATCTGAGTACACATATCTGCAGACCCAGTAGATATATTTCTCACCCATCTTCTTTCAATGATTGTCATAGGACATTGCTGAGTAATCGAATCAGAGAATGAAAAATCCTCTTGAGATCCTCCCATTGGGAATCCTAAGTTTATTGGATCTAAAGAAGAATCACAACTTACAACTACACTGGCAGGACATGTAATGTCTTCTGATAAAACTGGAATAGTAAAAGAAAAAGTCTCTGTACACATTGCCACTCCTCCAGATACTGTAAGAACATAAGTTCCTGCACTCAACATCGATAACGTTGTATCACTACTACCATTAGACCAAGCAAAAGTCAAATTACCTACTCTGCACTGACTAAAGTCAAAGGAAATTGAACCTGTAGTATCACCTGCATCTGGCAGCACCGTTTCATTTGTCAAAGTGACAAATGGTATATCACTGAACTCTAAAGTTTGCATCCTCGTAAAAGAGGTATCATTACATGCATCTGTGATGAAAAAAGAAGCTTCATAAGTTGCAGAGGTACAGTCTTCTGAAACTAGGCTTATGGCTGAAGAATCCAAAGATTCGCTACATTGCAAATCTATAGTTTGTATAAAAGATGCTATTGGCTCTGGGCACATTCCTGTGAATCTCAAAGTATCAGCAACAGCAGTAATACTACTTTGTATAGTTATCATTTGAATACAAGAATCCAAACGATCATTTCCATTGGCTAAAACCCATTTTCTTTCAATTATAGTAATAGGGCAAGATTGAATCGTATCATCTTCTAAGATTCTCATACCCTCTGATCCTGTAGGAGCACCAGTAATATTAGTATCAAAAATGTTTTCATTACATCCCAGCACTACGTCATCAGGGCAATTTATAAAAATTGCACCTACTTGGGCAATACTATATGTGAATGAATCCAAACATCCTTTATCACTCGATATTATTAATGTATATTCTCCAGCTCCTACTCCTGTAAGTGTTGAGTCTGTACTTACTGTGAGTCCATTTTCATTTTTCCAAGCATAGGTAAGTTCCGCTTCTTGACATTGTACAACTTCTAATTCTATTCCTCCATCAGTCAGACCAAGTGCAGAATCAATTCTTACGTTGGTTACAGTTGTAGGGGGTATATTAATCAGTTGAAATAATTGAGATAGGGCTCTTGTCTGATCAGTACAGTTATCGAGGATGGTGTAAGTGGTGGCATATTGTTGATTGCCACAATTGGCCGTTCCTGCAAGGACGCTTAGAACATTTATAAAAGATTCATTACAATTAAGCTTAAATCTATCTCTGACTAAAGAGTCCAGATCTGCTGCACAAAATCCTGAAAACTGTTCAATAGGATCAAAGTCATTTGATACAGAATCTATTTCGAGAGTAATATTCTGGACACATGTGTCTGTATTATTCCCATCCAAAGAAGATACCCATGTTCTTTGTATCACTTGATTTGGACACATCTGTATTATGGAATCAGTAAAACTAGCTACTTCCCCGGAAGTAACCATAGCCATACCTGTAATGGAAGGGGCCGTACTTTCTGTACAGGAAATTGTAGTGTCTGATGGACATTCTATAATGACAAAGGCATTGACATAGCCTGTCATTGATTTAGAATCAGAAGAAATAATATGCGAAAATACCGCCATTGACAATAATGAAACCAATGCGATACTACTAATTAATCTAACCATACCTAAGTGTAAGATATTTGACAAATTTTGTTGCAACTGTTTGTATATCAATTAAGATGCCACAATTGTGGACGAAATACTAACATTCTTGAAGCCGGCTTTATCTCAAAATTCTCAATTATACATTCAAAGATAATATAATACTTTTCTCTAATGTGTAATTCCTAGATTACCTTGAAATAAGGTGTAAAGATACGGTTAGCAAAGGAAATAATGATAGGTTTTACCCTAGATAATAATAAAGCGTGAAAACCACATAAAAAAACTTTTAAAGCTGTCTTCAATTTGCTTTTAATCTCCAAACCTCACTCTTCACCCCTTCAATTTTTTTCTTACTATAAAAAAGAGGAAAATATTGATCTCTCGCCCATAATTCAAATAAGTTTCTATAGTGAGGATGATCTGGGTTTCCGTTTTGTCCAGGAGTATTTGTTGCCAATGTATGATCCCAATTACCTGTATCAGAAATAATCTTAAATGATCCTCCACTTCTCTGGTTTAGGTTCCCACTTGTCATGTTTACTGTATATGCATTTCCTCCTCGTGGTGCCGGCCCTACTTCCAACTTGACCCTTACTTCATCTGTAACAGCATTACTCATAGGATGCTTTAAGGTAATGTGCTTATAGTGTGTTCCACCATAAGTCCATTTCTTCATCGAGCTGCCATATTTTTCCGACAGCTCCAGAATGGCATTAATGAAACATTTTAATAAAAACTCGTCTCTTCCACTGATCGCATTATCACCAAACTTAGAATCAGGGTATACAAGAAAGTCTATAACCCTTTTCATCTGAATGGTGATCATTCCCTTTGCCTTATCAGGTACCAACCAATCATTCATTTGTCTTTTAAGTTCATCTTCAAATGCTACATAAATAGCTGCTGCTGTTGAGTGTGGATCTAGGTTATAATCCCAATCATCTAGGTAATCCATAGCCTGAATTGAAATTTCATCATTTAATTTCAAAGATTGGAGTAGTGGTACAAGTTCTCTTGCCGGAATGGATAGGTAATCAGTCTGAAGAGATGCCATATCCATCATGGAATGTTGTCTACCTGAGCTCAGCACCTCCATAACTCTATCTCCTCGGTATGGATCAGACCATTCAAAACTAATTTCACCCATTAAAGAATATTCCCTTGGAGTAACATTCTCATTACTGGTGCCGAAAATTCCCGAAGCTGGATTATATACATGAGGGCGATCTTTGATCTCTCTATACCCATTCCATTCGTGGCTACCATCACCAGGCACAGGCACTAACCCACTCCATGATCTTATTGGAGATATACCCACTGCTTGCCATCCAATATTACCCTCTTTATCAGCCCAAATCATATTTTCTCCGGGAATATGAGAATAGTTACAAGCCTCTCTAAACTCTTCAAAATTTTTGGATTGATTCATTCGAAGACTCGCCAGATAGGGAGAACCTCCAATTTCGGCCCATCCACATTTTACCGCATAAGCTTTATTATTCTTTTTGTCTTCAAATACTACAGGACCATGGACTGTATATTTCAATTCTATAGTTTCGTCTTTTTGACCTTTGACCGGAATAGATTCTTTAATGGTTTTCATTTTTATCCATTCGCCATTATGACGATAGCGGGAATTGTCATTTGGCTTAGTATCATATACATAAAGGTCTTCTGCATCAGTACGGAATACAGTAAGGCCCCAAGCTCCAAATTCGTTGTGACCTATAGATATTCCAGGAATTTCAGGCTCTCCACCTCCTATCACATTCCATCCTGGAGCTACCAAATGTGCCATATATCTCAAAGATGGTACAGCTTGTGTTCGATGGGGATCATTGGCCATAATTGGATACCCACTTTGAGTATGATCACCATTTATAATCCAATTGTTACTTCCAATTGTATATAATTCCTCGAGTTCTGCCTTTTGCTCATCTTGTCTTTCCGCGAATGCTAGATTTCTATATAGGTCTTTATCATTTTGAAATTCTGCGGCTATATCAGTTGGTTGAAATCTAACTGGTCTTCTATAAGCATTGTATAATTCTAATATATCGTCATGTAGAAGCGCAGAATTGATCTTTTCGTCTAATTCTAAAACTGGATCATTGGGATGAAACCAAACCAATTCTTTCAATTTCTCCACTCCGATTAAATCTACTAATCGGCCATACTTAAGTTCATTTCCAATATTACCCAATAAGCCTTGATGCCTAGAAATAACAACTTCCGGTGTCCACTTTTGTGGCATAATATTCAATAATTGAAACTCGATTGGAAGCAATTTTGGATTGCTTTTGGTAAGATCAATATAGGCATTCACTCCTTTGACAAAAGAAGTAATAATCATTTTGCCTTTTGGATGATAATGATTCATTTCATCATTCATATCGCCCCTAAACTTAAATAAACGCGTACCAATATCTCTCTTAAGTTCTCGAGATCCCAAGATTTCCGCAACAGTACCTGTAGCTTGTCTTCTCCAAATTTCAAATTGGAATAATCGGTCCTTTGCGGCGTGGAAGCCTTGTGCAAAAAATAGATCTTGTTCATTTTGTGCATAGATGTGAGGCACACCCCATTGATCTATTATGATCTCCACTTCTGCATTGAGGCCTTTAATAGTATAATCATGATCATTTTGGGCTAAAGCAAAAAAAGGCATTGTCATTAGTATTATGACAATGCCTTTCATATTTATCTTATTTATCATCGCTATCTTTTTCTAGGGCTTAAGATAACAATGTCAAGCCAATTCTTAATATCCTTGTATATAAGGTGCTCCTACAGCTTTCAATTTTTGAATCAAATCAGGAATTGTTTTACCGACAATAGCATCAACTTTAGATTTTAATACAGGTAGCCCACTTTCCGCTTCATCCATACTCTTTGTATGTAATGCAGTAGGCCCATATGTAGTAGAAAGTCCCGCATTTGCAGCTGACAGTTTTGACTGAATGCCGTTGTTATTTCTTTCTCCTATCTCATCCTTTGATGCATTACCTTCTAAGCCTTTTTGTATAGCAATAAGAGCTGACTTAGCAGATCTGATCTCTTTTCCTAAATCACTTCCTGGCGCCGTGGCAGTTCGATCTAGTGCAGTTAACATAGCATTTATTACTCCTACTCCATGATCTACTTCATAACTAATTGATGACATAGTAGATCTTGCAGATCTCATTCTCTTTGCAAATGCAGTATACTCATCTGGGCTAGCACCTGAATCTAAAGTGCTCTTTCTGAGTGGTACAACATTAAATGATTCTGGGCCTGCTAATGTAATTGCACTACCATTATGTTCCTCTACTATCGAAACAGAATAACTTCCAGGGCCTGCTAATAGTCCTCTCGTCCATCTTCTGAACCTTGCTGAACTTTGAGTTCTTGCTCCTGGTCTTATCGTTCGATCTCCTGCATATCTTAAGTCCCATGCTTTACGATGAACACCTTTCTTATTTTTTGCCTTTATTTTTCTCACAATCTCTCCATCACCATCCGATATAACCAGCCAAACTTTTGCTCCCTCTTCGTTGTTCTCTGAATCAATAGCATCCCATCCAGGGAATGGGACATTTTGTTTAGACTTATTCAGTTTTTTCTCTTTATCCTTCCTCATTGACTTCAGGGATTTGTATTCCTTATTAATATGATAAGTAATCACAGCTCCAAATTCTGGATTGTCAGCAGCATAATGTTGATGCCCTTCAGACCCAATAATTGATCTTGGAATGTACCAATCTGCATCAGCTATAGGATATATAGCGGCTTCTGCTTTCAGGCTTTCTGAAGAAATAGACCTTAGCGGAGAATAATCATCAAGAATAAAGAAACTCCTTCCGAATGATGCCCCAATTAAATCATTTTCTCTTTTCTGAATTGCCAAATCTCTAAATGCTATAGTAGGTGACCCTTTAAGCTTAACCCATTTTCCACCACTATTTTGAGAAAAGTAAATCCCAAATTCAGTGGCTAAGAACAATAGATTGGCGTCTACATGATCTTGAACCATTCTCCAAACCATAGTCTTTGCAGGAAGGTTTGATTTAAGGGATTTCCAGGTTCTTCCTTTATCTACGCTCTTATAGATATAAGGACTGAAATCTCCATATTTATGATTATCCAAAGAAACATATACAGTATTCTCATCGTGAAGATCAGCTTTAATATCATTAACAAAAGCTGTGGCAGGCACTCCAGGCAACTTACTTACTAAAATCTTAGTCCATGTGGCCCCGTCATTTTCTGTCATTTGTATAATCCCATCATCAGTACCGGCATATATAAGTCCAGCCTTAATTGCGGATTCAGAAAGTGATGATATACTGTTGTAATTAGACATTGCTCCAACATCCCATGGATTATCCCAGCTTTGCTGTCTTCCCATGATTGGCAAAGTGATTCGTTCTTGATTTTTGGTCAAATCACCTGATATAGCTGTCCATTCATCCCCTCTATTATCAGATCTCCAAACTCTCTGAGATGCAAAATAAATACGGGCAGGGTTATGTGGGCTTACTATAATAGGAGCATCCCAATTAAATCTTTCATAGTCTTCACCTAAATTTTCTGTAGGCTGAATTCTGACCTGTTCCCCAGTAGCAAGATCAATTCTATGCATCCCTCCTTGCTGCGTTTCAGCGTATATAATATCAGGATTGCCTGGTTCTGTTGCCGATTGATGACCATCAGCTCCTAAAGTTTTATACCAATCTGCATTTCTAACTCCATGATTATTATCTGTCTGAGAAGGTCCTCCATGAGATCCATTGTCTTGAGTACCACCAAAAATATGGTAGAAAGGTTCTCTATCATCTACTGCTACTTTATAGTATTGAGTGATAGGCATGTTATCGATAAATCTCCAGTGCTTTGTCTTATCATGAGATACATATAATCCACCATCACTACCTACCATAATGAAATTTGGATCGTCTGTAAATTCAACAGCATGGTTGTCAGAGTGCTTCTTATTTTCACTCATGGAGTAATAATCTTTACCTCCATTATCGGAGACAATGATTCTATTATTCGCCAAATAGATTTTATCATATACGTGTGGATCAGCATAAAGCTCTTGGTAATAATGAGGTCCTGTTGCTCCAGATACTGCATCAGATTGTTTCGTCCAACTGGATCCTCTATCCCACGACTTATAAATACCTCCTTTAGTTCTATCTAATTCTATGGCTGCATATACTTCATCTGGCTTTTGAGGAGAGATGGCTAGTCCTATCTTTCCCAAATTCGATTTTGGAATACCATTAGTCAATTCAGTCCAGGTCTCTCCACCATCGGTGGATCGGTGAATTCCAGATCCAGGACCTCCTCCCATATATGCCGCCACTGTTCTATGTCTATCCCATGTCGCTGCATAAAGCAAATCGGGATTTCTAGGATCTATAACAATATCTGTTACTCCTGTCCACTCAGCATTTCCTAATGTTTTCCTCCAGGTTGTTCCTCCATCTGTTGATTTATATAATCCTCTTTCTCCTCCTTTACTCCAAAGGGGACCTTGAGCAGCCACCCATATGACATCACTGTTTCCTGGATGGACAATAATCTCTGAAAGATGTTCAGATTTCGTTAACCCTTTATTCTTCCAAGTCTTTCCCCCATCTTCACTTTTATAAATTCCATCACCAAAAGCTACATGTCTTCCACCCACATTTTCTCCAGTTCCTAGCCAAACCACATTAGGATTTTGAGGATCTAGAACTATACACCCGGTAGAATAGACCGATTGATCATCAAAAATGGGTGTCCATGTGGTTCCTGCATTTTCAGTTTTCCATACTCCACCCGATCCTACAGCAACATACCATAAATTTTGATTGTCAGGATGAATAGCAACATCAGCTATTCTTCCTGATGTGAATGATGGGCCTACATTTCTTAAATTAAATCCAGAAAAAGTGGATTCCTCTATTGGCAATCCTTGACTGGTGAGTGAGAAGGCCAATAGGCTAGTAATTAAAACAATGAATAGTTTTTTCATCAGTTGATTTTTATGACGTGTTTTGAAAATAAAATTGAAAAGCCAGGTTAATTGAAGGGGCTGTAAATTAGGCTATTAGAAGAAATAATGCAAAATATTTGACATATTCAATGGATGACAAAATTTTAGTCTAAATACAATAATTAGTAAAAAACATCTCATTTATGAATGGAATACTCGGTTTGCTCTCAATTTACAAGAAATGTAAACTAACTTACATAAAGTCATATTGATAGTTGATAACTACTTGTAATATGAATGTTAGGCTTAATTCTTGTTTCTAATGAACAGAGAAGTTACAACTCTTATAGACTGTTAGAGATCAACCTAGAGAAGAGGAAGCAATTTATTTTCAAAAAAATAGATTTATCCTTAATAATACCAGATACAAAGACGTTCATAAGTAGTTGTCCTTAAAATAACTAAAAGGAAAATAAGCCCTGATGAGAATAAAACATCTGCTTTGCACTTTTGTGATCGCGCTTTCCATAGGATCTGTTGATGCTCAGGATATTCACTTTTCACAATTCTACCAATCACCATTGAATCTCAATCCTGCTATGACAGGTGTGATGAATTGTTCGCAAAGAATTGTGGCCAATTATAGAAATCAATGGGCAGCAGTATTGGGTTCCAATGCATATAATACTTACTCAGTATCATATGATCGAAAAATGGCTGTTGGCCAGACGGATTATTTTGGTGTAGGAGGAACGCTTTGGGCAGATGTCGCAGGAGCATCTAGATTTGGAACAAGACAAGCAAAGCTTTCTTTTTCATTTAGTAAAAAAATAGCTGGGAGCAGAAACAACTCGCATTATATTGTTGCGGGAGCAGAAGGAGGAATGACTCAAAGAAGAGTAAGTCAAGGAGACCTTAGATGGCCTTCACAAGTTTCTGGTGGAGTATTCGATCCATCATCTGGAAGTCCTGAAATCATACAAGACAACAATTTTTTATATCCTGATCTCTCGGGAGGATTAATGTGGTTTGCCACTATAGATAAGAATAGCTTTTATGCAGGTGCTGCTATGCATCACTTAAATCAGCCAAATGTCTCTTTCTTAGGTGCGCAGGAAAGTCTTTTTTCAAGACTTACTGTACATGCAGGTGGAGAATTAGCTGTAACAAAGAAAATGAGTATTCTTCCTAACATAATATATTTGGATCAAGGGCCACATATGGAAATCAACGCTGGGTCTTCAGTAAGGCTGGCAATAGATGGATCTCGATCTAATCAATTTATACAGTTTGGGTTATGGTATAGACTAGGACAACAAGTTGAAGCAGTACCCGGTGGTACAAATCAGTTTACAACTTCGCTTCATTCTGATGCCATTATTCTTGCTACAAGATTTGAAACTGGTAATTATGGTATAGGCTTTTCTTATGATTATAACATAAGTGAACTTGCTACAGGAAGCTCCGCAAATGGTTCATTTGAGCTATCAGTGGTATATCTATTCTGTGGTAATGAAAATAGAGGAGTCTACTGTCCGACTTTTTAAGAAATCAAATCAATCAAATAATATAGATAAAGCCAATTCCGCACGGAGTTGGCTTTTTTTATTTTCTGGTTTAAAATTTTGAAAAATTCCACATAAGAGTAATGCCTTTCCTGCGTTCTCTATATATTGTCACCATAATAGACTAAGGGACTTTAGAATTAATATTTCTCTAAAGTCAGTGATATCATTTTTATTCATTTCTAACCAATAAGAGAATGTTCAGTAACAAAGAGAAAAGTAACTCATCTTCAACGTCCGCATCCTATTCTTCATCTGTGAATAGCATAGGGGAAGGCACTTCTGTAGAAGGCACCATAAATGCAGATTCAGACATCAGAATCGATGGAGAAATCAAAGGCAACCTATTTTGTAGAGGAAAACTCATTTTAGGCGAAAGAGGAAAGATTGTTGGGGATATAGAGTGTAACAATGCACTAATAGAAGGAGAGATCAGAGGAAAGATAGTTGTAAAAGAACTATTGCAGGTGAAGGATTCAGCTATTATAGATGGTGATATAGCCACAGATAAGCTAAATGTAGAATCAGGAGCTGTATTCAATGTAAGTTGTAATATGGGCCAAACAAATTCTACATCCACCATGACTACTACCAAGAAGAACACACCGGTTCTTGCAACTGAAGAAGCAGCATAGTCATCAAGCAAGAAAGAACACATAATTCTTATTTGAAATATGCTGGAATGGCATTTCAGATGCTTGTATATTTTGGTTTAGGTATTTTCATTGGTATGAAATTGGATGAACAACTAGATACACCTCAGCCATATTTTACAATATTCGGGCTACTACTTTTTGCAGGGGTTTACTTCTATAGATTAATTAAAGATTTAGAAAGAAACAAGTGAGCGCCCTTCCTCTTAGGTTGATCCTTAATATTGTTGCTGGGAATGTATTGATCATTGGTGTTACCTTTCTTATTGGTTTGCTGTTCAATCAGTCTTCTTCTCTGATAAACAACCTAGTCACATCTATTTCCTTTTTTTCTATTACACTGTTTGTTATTTGGAAAGCAATAACCCCTGACAAAAATAGTAAGGACACTGAATTGATGTTTCTGACCAGAACAATGGGGCTGGTAAGGATTGTTTTCGGAATAATATGGATGATTATTTTGAAAGAATTATTAACGGAAATCACTCCATGGCATGTAATAGAGTTCGTTGTAATCTATGTTTACTACATGACAATGGAAGTATATTATTTAGACAGAGCCTTCAGAAAAGCTTAGTGAAATTATTTGTCTCCGTCCAAATAATAGGTATCAAAGAATAATCGATAAGATCTGGTAGATTTTTGTTTCACTATCTCTCTGTAGTTTTTCTGGTTTACAGAGAAGAGATCATATTGATAAACTCCAGGATCTAAGAAATCATCTGAATCTTTAGTGATCTGAGAGAAATAATCCAAAGACACATTTTTATTTTCAAACCTTCTCAATAGAATCAAATGAGTTTTCTTCTGTTGATTCAGATAGATAGAAGTCGACCTTATTCTCTTGTCTTTATGGTTAGCCTGATTGTACTTATTTATTGAATTCTTAGCCTGATTTACAGTATTACCATCAGCCTCAAACAATGCGACTATGATATAGTGCAACTTATCATCTTCCTGAGTAAAGCCTTGAATATCTTCAGTAGTTATTTCTCCTTCAAAAGCTTCTGAATCTCCTTTCAAAAACCTTAGCATTTCTCTAGCTCTTGTTTGTTCAGGAGTATTATTGTGCTTGATTATCACTTTTCGCAGAGCGCTCACATAAGCATCCTTTCCATCTACATTACCTAAACACATTGCCTCTAAAAGATCATATTTTGACATCATATCATGATTTTTTCCAAAATCAGTCTTGGCTTTCTTTATCTGATCATAAGCTTTTTGAAATTCGGCATTTTCAAAATTATAAAATGCCTGGTCATAAGCTCTAGATATTTTTCTTTCCTCAGTCATCAATTCTTTGGCGAATGATGGATCTTTCAATACTTTGGAATAGTCACTTTCAGGATAGCGTGTAGTAATTATATCAAAATATCGCTGCTCATCAGCACTGAGGCCTAGGTCTTTAGCATTAATATATAGATAGTAATAAGCGTCAACTAAATTTTCGCCTTCTGGAAATTGAGTGACATAGATATTTAGTGACTCTGTTGACTTTCTATAATTTTTGATATAATTCCTGTATCCAATACCTAAGTCAAAATATGCTTTCTCTAATTTTGAGTTAGCATTCTCTTTTTCCCTTTTATTTTTTGGTATCTCTCTTAATATTTTCTCAATCTCTTTTGCGCGATCACTATCAAGTTCTGCAAGGGTTTGTACTTCTTCGGTTTCTACAACTCCTCCTGATTGTTTATTAGATCTTCTCCAATCATCTTCCAATAGTCTATCTCCCCATTTATTACCGAATGAATTTTTTCCTTTTTGTACAGACCTATTGTTATACGCAAAAAACTTACTAGTACCACCTGCCGTAGTTGCTGGTGGTGGAGTCCCCGCAGTCACTCTATTAGCTTCTTCAGCTGCTTTTTCTCTAGCCTCTACAATGTCAAGTGCATATTGCTGTAATTCTTCTTTCGACATCTGCCCTAACTTCAACAGACTGTCTTGTTTTTCAATAATGTAAATATTCTTAGCTATCTCTTTAAGGTTTGTAGAATTTCTTTGGACTTCATCATATCTATCATCTCTTTTAGGCATAGTCGCAGCAGTGCTATCAAAATAAGATTTAGCCTGAACATAGTCCTCTAATCCATAATACAAGCTGGCTAATCTATAATAGCTCTCAATTGTATTTATATTAGATACACTTGCACTAAGTGCTTTTTGAAAATCTTCTACTGCTCCAGATTCATCACCATTGGCTTGTTTGATCTCAGCTCTAGTAAAAAATATTGCACCTTCGTAACCCAAATTTTTCTTATCACGCTCCATTCTATTGAGCTTTTTGATCGTAGGGTCATAATTTGCACCTCCACTAGCCCACTCGTTTTTCACTTGATTCAGCCTTGCATTAAGATTCATGTCGTAATCTCTACTGAACTTTTCAACTTGTGCAAAAGCATTTGCCGCATCTTGAGCATTTCCACTCAATTGATGAATCTGAGCGAGAATGAATGCATATCGTGCCTTAAGGCCTCTATCCTTTGTATTCTCAATAGACTGCCTGAGTGGATCTATTGCATTGCTATAACTTCTCTGTCTAATAAAAAGATCTGATCTAACTACAGGCACTTCATTTATAACATGTGCTGGTACACCCTTTTCTTCTTCCTCCTCAATTCTATTGATATAGTATTTAGCTTGAACATAGTTTTCTCTCTCTATGTATGTCTTGGCTAACCACAGCATTCCCTCATAATATGCAGGCTGATGTTTTAAAAATCCAATTTTGGCCCTATCTTTTAAATCATCATCTTTCTTCTTCTTATCACTTTCTTTGTTCTCCTCTTTTTGCTTGGCTTCCTTTTTTCTTAATTCTTCTTCCTCTTTTCTTTCCTTCTCTTTTTGTTCAGCGTCTTGTTTAGCTTGCTTAGCTTTTTCTTCTGCAAGCTTTTCTTCTTCTCTTTTTCTTTGTCTTTCTAATTTTTCCGCCTCCCGTTTTTCTTCTGCGGCTTTTCTATCAGCTATTTTTTTATCCTCTGCAGCTTTCTTGGCAGCATCTCTCTCTTCTCTCGTTTGTTTTTTGGGTTTCTTCTTTGAATCCTTCTTTCTATTCTTTATTGCATCATTCCTTTCCTTTATTCTTTGCTTTCTCCGCTCCTCTGCTGAGAGTTCTTTTTCTTTATCCTGCTTTTTCGAATTTTTTACTGCAGCCTCTCTTTCCTTTATTTTCTGTTCTCTTTCTTCTTCTGCAGATTTTTCAGCTTCCTTGTCAGACTTACTCGACTCTCTATCCTTCTTCTTTTGGTTTCTATCTCTCTTGCTCTGTTTGTCTGCCTTCTTCCTTTCTTTTATTTCCTCCTCTCTCTGTTTTTCCTTTTCCTTTCTTTCATCAAGTCTTTGTTTTCTAGCTTCTTGAGCTTTCTTTTGTCTTTGTTTGGCTTTGGCCTTGTTACTAGGTTCTTTTTCTGAGTAAAGCCTTGATTTTGGATCTTTAGGATTAAAATTATTGATGAAGTACTCGAATGTTTCTTCGGCAGCCTCATAATTTCCCTGTAAGTACTGTGCCTTCCCCATTAGAACATAACAATCATCGACCCATTTACTCGATTCATGTAGCCTTGATACTTTTGTTACTTTTTCAATCGCCCTATCCAATTCAAGTTTGACTGTCTCAGGATTATCCATTGAAGCATATGGATACACAGGAAGAATCCGATTATAATTGTCTTCATGCCCAGCTTCCATGGCCAGGAAAGTCTCATCCATTATGACATCTGCATTATAATAGCCATTATATTTGGCTGTCATATTGTGGTATCGCTTTGATAACCAACTCAATTCACTTCTCTTTTTCTGAGTAGCACAGGAAGATATCAGTACTAGTGCAGAAATGAATATGATGATGTATGACTTATTTCTCAAAACCTTAATACTTTTGTCCGCGAATTTTCAGTTGGGATAGTGATAAAATCACCTCGATCTGAAAGCACCAATTTATAACAGCAAATAAGCACAAATTATTTTAATAACGAGTTAATCTAAATGAAAGAGAAAAAGGCTAAAAAAAGTGGTTTCTTTTCTTTGTTGAGTGATTCCATTCAATTGAGATTCTATCGAAAAGAAAATTTCGAACAAATAGGCTCTATTAATCTTTCACCTAGATCTATATATATAGTTTTAAGCAGCACAATTCTCGTACTCCTACTGCTGGTTTTTGTGCTGCTAGCATATACGCCATTACAGCGATTGATACCTAGATTAAGTTCTATTGAAAATGCTACTAAGTTTGTCGAATTAAGTGATAATCTGGATCAAATAGATGCGCAAATAGATGCACAAGCCACTTACAATAGCGCACTAAGAAAAATGTTAACAGGTGATGAAAATGTAGATTTTTCTAATGTCGATATAATAGGTATGAATTCTAGCCCTATTGAACCTCAGAAATCTACAGAAACAGAAGCAGCAAACCTTATCGTTGCTGAAGAGGCACATGAAAAGAGATTGGAACTAGAAACAGGTAGTATTTTTGACGATATGGCAGCTGTGGATTTTTATACACCAATCTCGGGCATAATCAGTGCAGATTTTGATCCTCAATTAGAACATTTTGGTGTAGATATTATAGCCCCATCTGATACTCCTGTCAAATCTATTAGAGATGGTCATATCATCATTTCAGAATGGAATATTGAAACAGGTCATACGTTAGGAGTACAGCATGACAATAATATTTTGTCATTTTATAAACATAACTCTGCCTTACTTAAAGAAAAAGGTGATTTTGTTAAGGGTGGAGAGATTATTGCAATTATTGGCAACAGTGGAAGACTGACTTCTGGTCCACATTTGCATTTTGAAATATGGCACAATGGTAAGCCGGTAAATCCGAATGACTATATAAACTTAAAAAATGAGTAATCACAGTCTAGAAGAAATATTAGGAGAAGACGGGAAAAAGATTAGTCCTATTCTCCCCGATGAAATTAAAAACTATCTCATAGATATAGACGGCACTGTCACAGATGATGTGCCAAATGAAGAGCCAGAAAGGATGGTAACATGTGAGCCTTATCCAGATGCTCTGGAAGTGCTCAACAAGTGGTATGACGAAGGTCATATTATTACCTTTTTCACATCTCGAACGGAGGAGCATAGAGTTATGACGGAGGTATGGCTCAAAAAACATGGATTCAAATATCATGGACTATTAATGGGAAAGCCTCGTGGTGGAAATTATCACTGGATAGACAATCATATTGTGAGAGCAACAAGATTCAGAGGAAAATTTACTGAATTAATTGCTGTAAATAAGGAGATTGAAGTATTTGATGATGCTACTCATGGGTAAAAATTTTAAAGAATAAGAATTAAAAAAGACTTACTGCATTTTTTCAGTAAGTCTTTTTTTGTTTCTATAAACCTCCATAAAAACGGATTCCTTAGAATTTTAATCCAGTTCTTAGATAAGGCAAAATGAACCAAAAATCAATGTAGTGTCTGACCCATTTGCTTAAAGGTCATGAAGTGTCACTTTTTATCTGAAAAGACTGATCTTTTGAGAAGTAACTTCTTCTCCTTGCTTTATAGATATGATGTAGATACCATTCGATAGTTGTAAATTTTGGAAATGGACAAAGTTGGTGCTGCTGCCAATCATTGTGTTATCTACAGTTTTTCTTGCCAAGACCCTTCCATCTATAGCACTTATTAGCACATGTGCTGCTTGTTTTACCGTCGAATGAAATGCCACTCCAATGTTACTTCCATTGTGGTCCATCAATTTGATGTCTTTGATCAGCTGAGACCCTTCAGGTTTGGCTTTGATGTAATCAGGTTTATGGATATACATACTTTCTTCAAATGTATCGGCATTGAAAACTATGAAGGTGTCCACTTCACCATTCTGAATTTTCTTAACTACCTTCTCGTTCTTCTTTATTTTATTTTCATTGGATGCTTTGGTAATAATTTCCACAACGCCATTATCGCCCTTTTCTCCATATTTTTCAAATGCTTTTTCTCCTTTCAAAACATGAATTTCAGCTATTTCATCTGGATCTAAGTCTGAAGTGGCATCTCTTTTTCTAGATTGTATTTCTCCATCAATCACAAATAATGGTTGTATATCTTCTTTTTCTGTATCATTGCTTACAGTCTTAACTTTTGTTCCTTTTGTGATAATTTCTACTACGCCAAACCGACCCTCATCACCATATTTCTCCAAAGATTCTTCTGCCTTATACACATTGATATGATCTATATCTCCGGGATCAACATCACTTATTTGATCATAATACTTAAATTTTTTGCCATTGATTACCAGTAATGGTTTCTGAGTTGGTATAGAGTCAGAAATCATTCTTTTTACATCATTATTCGTTTTCTTTTTATCGTTTCCCCATTTCTTTTCCCAATTGACTAGGGATTCACCTGTAGTCTCCAATTTTTGCTTCTCTCTATTAAACTCTAAAACTCCGAAGGTGCAATTACAATCTAAATCATCTGCCCCTAGCTTTATTACAAATGGGCCTTCTGGTAATTCTGCTGCTGGAAAAGCAACTCTATTTTCACCTTTTCCCAATGTGTGATGTTTTGTTATGGTACCATTCCCTTGATCAAAGTAGATTTCTACTTCTCTGTCTTTATCTGAATTAAAAGAAAATGAAAGTTGATCTTTTTGCCCATGTCTCACCGTATAATCCAATCCGGGTAAGTGACATGACATTTTAAAATATGATCCGAGGCCTAATACATCTGATATACCGTCTTTAATTCGAGTGAATATTCCGAGATCTCCTGTTTCCGATTCTTTAGTATTAATCGAACTTTCATTTGACTTATTGATATAAGCACTTTCCTCAAAAGTCTCTGGATCATAGATAGTAGTCGTGTCAGATTCGTTTACTTTAAGATCAGAAACCTCCACTCCTGTCATTACAATAGCTCCATATTTCCCATCACTTCCATAAGTATTTTTTGCCAACGTGGGGCTATATATCTCTTGATGTTCTATCATATAGGATCTGTCAAAATCAAGTGGAAAAGATTCTATATCCAAAATCTTCTTTCCATTTATGACCCACAGAAATGTTTTTTTGAGTCCAGTTTTTGCATAGAAATTTTCAAATACAGGCCCCAATTTTAATATCTCGTTCTCTTTCTTATGTACTCTTTCTTTGGATAGGTCCATGTCCTCTGTTGAAAAAGGGTTCTTGAAGTAGAGATGCTTAACATAGTGGATGCTTGTTAGTCTTTTTTGAGAGTTGTCAGCTTTTAAACTCTGATCTTGAAAGGGTTTGATTATTGAAGCCTCCCATTCTTTAGAAGCCTTTTTGTCAGAAATTAGGTGGCCATTTCTTATTCTTAAAGCACCTGAACTAAAAATTGCTGTGCTTCGATTTTCACCTATTTTAATGCTGAATCCTGATTTAGGGAAATCATGCTCTGACAACTTTATTTCTAATAAATTATCAGTTTTGTTGAAATTGCTATGGCCAAAAGTTGTATGACCTTGATCAAAATAAAGTTCAATATTTCCTCGATGATCAGACTCTATTTCTAATTCAAACTGCTTTGGTTCAGAATGCTTTATTCTAAATATTCCATATTCATTGTCTATCTCTTGAAAATGTGCAGATTTATAAAAATGTGACAATATTCCAACAGTCTCTAATGCCATTTCTGCAGGCAACGAAATATTCTGTTCTGATAAATATTCTTCAATGGAATTCTTGCCCATTCGTATTGCGACACCTTTGTTATCTTTTCTCAATTTCCTTGCCTCTGCGGGTGAATAAACTTTTCCATTTACTAAGAATAACATATAGTTTGGTTCATTCCTTTTTTCCACAATTCTTATCTGATGTGATTTATCAGAAGAATGATATTCTAGAGGAATTACCAATTTTTTTTCGCCTTTTACTACGTCCAAGTAATGTACTACTTCAGATTTGGAATTCAATATTCTCACCTCCAGCACTCCTATATATTCTGAATATACTTCAGCTTCCCATGGATCATCACCCATTCTAAGGGTTTCATAGCTATCCATTTTTTCTCTAAAAGAATAGTCTGTCTTTGATTGATATAATTGACCACAAAAGTCATTTGACTTCCAATTTTCCAATTTATTAAAGTCATAACTGATTCTACCTATTTCTACAGCACCAAATTTCCCCTTTGTCCCGTATTTTTCGATAGCTATTTCAGGTGAAAGAACAATAATATTATCAGTCCAAAAATGCTTCGAGAAATCAATCACATTCGCCAAATCCTCTTTTACAAGCTTTCCATTTATTGTTAACACAACATTGTCATTCAAATGATATGTTTTGCCAAATTCTCTTAATTCACTCGTAATACTGAAATGCTCCTCTCCTTTTTTATAAGTTTTTGGCTTCTTTGTATAAGGTGAAAAGAAATATGCCGGAGACTGGCAATGGTCTAATGTTCCTTCATTAAATGGATGTCCAATGTTTCTAGTAAAGTCATAAATATCAACAATAGCCTTAGTCTCTTCTTTCAAAGAAAAAGCGGCCACAATAAGCGTCAACAATGGCAAAACAAGGAGATACTTTAGCCCTGCCCACTTTCCGGATTTTTTTTGATACATCATCTTGATACGTTTTTTGATATGTGAGTTAAAAAATGAATGAGCTAAGGCAATCTGAATTCCGGAAAGTGATTGCCTTAGCAAGATGTGGCCATACATCTTCTTATCTGTTTGGTATAGTACTGCTGCATCAGCAAGATACTCATGGGTCTGTTTGATAGCTGATTTGTAGAGATAGATTAAAGGGTTAAACCAGAATAGCACATTCACTATCTCCATATATAGTACATCCAGAGAATGATGAGATTTCACATGCTCGAGCTCATGAGTGATCACTTGACTATACTCTCATTCTTTAGTGGAATATTTTTACTGATAAATACTGCATTTAGAAAGGAGAATGGAAGGTGATCTGCAGTGCTATGAATCAGAAGGTGACCATCTTTATATTCCTTTTCGCTATTTATATATAAAGTATAAATATTCCACAGTCCATGGGACAATCGCGCGAGAAAGAACACTACACCGGTAGCATATAGCAATGCCATAACATTATAGAGGTCCAAATACCATACTTGTCTTACTTGCTCTATAGATTGAGAAATGACTGTTGGCGATTCCTGAATAAACATAACCAAAGGAGCGACTTCTGGCACGTCAGTGGCACTAAGGTCAATATGCAAATTTCTTAATAATGGGAGTATAATACCCAATGTAATAGAAGCTACTAGGTAATATCTATTCACATTAAAGAAGGTCTCTTTGCGTAGAAAAGCGTAAAATATAAGATACAAGAATGTCCATGTGAGCGTCACATCTAGGATATATTGGATCATAGCTGGGTTATTTTTCGTTGTGTAATTTGAGTATGAGGTCGTTAAGGTCTTTAAGGCTTAGGTCGTTTTCTTTTACTAAAAAGGAAATCAATTCATTAGTCGAACCTTCGAAATAGCCACTTATGAGCTTCTTCAATGAAAACTTAGTATAGTCCTTTTTCATGATGAGTGGGAAGTAGGCATGTGTTCGGCCATATGCCTTATAATCGACAAAGCCTTTTTTCTCTAGAGTACGAATGATGGTGCTGATAGTGCTGTGAGGAGGTTTAGCTTCAACATTCATCTCAGCTATCAATTGACTGACAGTACAGAGTTCAGATTGATCCCATAGGAGTTGCATAATCTCCTCTTCTGCCTTAGTTAATTTTTGATACTTCATGTAACCAATTGTTTTAAACTATGATTACAAGCATATAACGTATTATATAGTTATACAACTATTTTTGCAAATGATTTCCTCTGTTGTCTATTTTAGATATTGATATTATAAACATCTGGATCCACTTCTTTCATCATTTCTACCGCACTTTTGACAATATCCATGGCCATTGGTTTTGAATGATAATTCCCATCATCACCATAAGGAGTTCTATGTTCAGTTCCAGTTATGCACACTGGCTTAGAATCCAAATATTCATACGCATTTTGGTGACCAAGTACTTCTTGCAACATATAAGCTGTCGCTCCTCCAGGAACATCTTCGTCTAGAAAAATTACCCTATTGGTCTTTTTGATTGAATGCACTATAATTTTTTCTAAATCAAAGGGCATCAATGTTTGTACATCGATAAGCTCAATGGAAATATTTAAATTTTCAAGGTATTTAACAGCTTTTAAAGCTTCATTTATGCATGCCCCATATGTTACTAAGGTTATATCCTCTCCTTTCTCTAAAACTTCAGGTGTACCTAGCGGCACAGTAAATGATTCGAGATTATTAGGCATCTTTTCTTTTACTCTATATCCATTGAGACATTCTATAAGTACAGCAGGATCATTACCTCGAATCAACGTATTGTACATTCCTGCTGCTTGAGTCATGTTGCGAGGAGTAAGAAGGTAAACCCCTTTCATGCTATTTAAAAGCATACCCATTGGTGACCCACTATGCCATATGCCTTCTAATCTATGGCCACGCGTCCGGATGATGAGAGGAGACATTTGTTTACCTGCAGTCCTCCATCTCAAAGTGGACAATTCATCCACTAAAGCAGGCAAAGCGTATACAAGATAATCTACGTATTGTATCTCAGCAATCGGACGAAGTCCTCTCATGGCCATTCCTATTCCTTGGCCAAGAATGGTCCATTCTCTTATGCCTGTATCAAATACTCTTTCTTTGCCATATTTCTCTTGTAGTCCAGCAAAACATTGATTCACTCCACCAATTTTTCCTACATCTTCACCAAAAGCACAAACCCGATTATCAGAACCGAGCAACTGGTCAAAATAAGCGTTTAGCACTTCAAAACCATTCACCATTACAGCATTTTCGTCATATTCCGCTTTCTGAGCAGGTACATTTATTGAAGCATTAAGAGAAGCACTAAACAGATGAGTATCATACTTAGACGAAAGTAATGCTGACTGATTATGTCTCCAGTCCTTAAGCGTTTTAATATCAGAGGTGTCCTCTTCTATTATTAATGTTAAGATAAGATCATCTAAGATTTCTAAAATATTAGAAATGACACCGTGCTTAAGGTTTGACAAGTAGTTTTTAGCTTCTGAAATTTTACTGAAACCCGAGTGAGAGTCTTCAATATTTGCTAAAAGTTCTATCAATTCTTCTTTAGCCCTCAAGAACGGATTCTGAAAATTGGACCATGCAGTCTTTGATTTTATTCTAAGTTCCTCGGCCCATTCAATTTTCAGATTTTCTAATTCTTCTTCTTTTAATAAGTCATTTTGAAGTACATATTTTTCAAAATGAACTAAGCAATCCATTTCTTTTTCCCATTCTAATCTTTCTTTAGATTTATACCGTTCATGGCTTCCTGAAGTGGAATGTCCATTAATCTGAGTAAGCTCATTTACATGGACAATAACAGGCACACTTTCATTTCTACATAGGTCAACAGCTTCCTTAAATATTCTATTGAGCTCCGAATAATCCCATCCTTTAGCAGTAAAGATTTCACATCCTTTTGAATCTTGATGTGATTTCTGAAAACCTGCTAAAGCTTCAGAAATAGACCCCTTGGCAGTTTGTAGTTCAGTAGGAACTGATATTCCATACCCATCATCTTGTACAACGAATACAATAGGTACCTGCATAACACATGCAGCATTAACTGTCTCAAAAAACACACCCTCTGCTGCTGTGGCATCTCCTATCACTGCAAAACTCACTTCTTCTCCTTTATTGCTGATGAGATTAGAAATATTGAGGTCCTTATAATATTTAGAAGCAACAGCCATCCCTAATGCTCTTGGAAGGTGGCCAGCTAACGGTGAAATCGCCGCTCCCACATTATATTGATTTATCAGGTCGAGCCATTTATCATTTTTATCAATAAAAGTTGTGGCATAGTGAGCATTCATATTTCTACCGGCCGAAAAAGGATCATTCTTTGAATCTGCATAAAGACTAGCTAAAACGGTCTCAGGTGTTGCTAATCCTTTGGATAACATAAATGTCTGATCTCTGTAATAGCCAGAAAAATAATCTCCAAATTGAAAGGACTTTGCTATTGCTAATTGGCAAAGTTCTTTACCGGCACTTTCAATACCAAATTTTGCTTTTCCACGTAAGACGTCTGATCTAATCTGTTTACTTAGAAGACGACTTTGAAAACTTACTTTGAAATCACTAATAATTTCCTGAGGGGATAATAAAGTTTGGGGTCTAGATTGTAATAGAGAAGTGATTGTCTTCATTTGTATACTTGATATTAAAATCTATGTTTTAAATACACTTTTAGCACTTATAGGCGAAATTATATATTTTATTGGTCAATTAACCAATTAATTATAGATCTTATTAAATCAATTTCAAAATTTAATCTTATATCTCAGATCACTATGCGTAAATGGATAGATATGCCAACTTTTTTTTATAGATTTCAACTCTATGTCAAAAAAGAAAAGACAAGTAGGAAGGCCAAAAGAAAAGAATAGTATAGAAACCACTGAAGTGTTAACTATTGCCCTAAGAAGTTTTGCTCAATTAGGTTATGGTGGCGTGTCAATAAATAGCTTAGCTAAAAAGACAGGAGTAGCAGATTCCTTGCTTCACTATCATTTTGGCACGAAAGAGGAATTATGGAAAAAATCCATGATGCAGGCTGGTAGCCAAATCATAAATAGTCTAGAAGACATATTCAATGTTTTAGACAATATAAGTGGGATAGAAAAACTGAGAATTTATATTAAAAAAATAGTGCTATTCTCAGCTAGTCATCCAGAATTTCAACAGGTAGTTGTACAAGAAGTCTTTTCAGATTCCTCAAGATCAAATTGGCTAATAGAAGAGGTTCTAAAACCAGTATTTGCATATATGGAAGACATTGTAAAAGAAGAACAAGATAAAGGAACCATAAAAGTAATTCCTCCAGCTAATTTGTTCAGCTTTATAATAGGGTCCATCATTACATTCTTTGCCAGATCTTATCAAATGAAAAAATTGTACGATGTAGATTGTTTTGATGACGACCAAGTACAAAACCAAGTAACGATTATTACTGACTTAATAATGGATGGGCTTCAGACAAAAAAGAAAGCACAATAGATGAGTTCCTTTATTGCGCTTTCTATTCTTACTTTTTTACCATCCAGGAATAAAGTTTAGACCAAATGATATTCCGCTGCCACTCCGAAGTGGTTTAGCCCAATAAGGCTCTAAAATCATTGCACCAAATAGATTCACTCTTACACTGACACCTGCACTCATTGCAAGCTCTGGTTTGAGAAATTGACCATTTATCGGCTCTCCATCACTAAAGTGGCTAAATTCATCAAAGGCTACACCGGCATCAATGAAAAAATTGAGATCCGTGAATAAAGCATTAGTATTAATCACTGCCAATTGGCCAGGACCTGTAAATGGAAGCCTGATCTCAAAACTCGCTAAAGCTATTTTACTACCTAAAAATTGGCCAATGTCTGTATCCTTTAGAATATCATTAAATCCATTCGAAAAGGCAAAATCATATCCCCTCACAAATCCCATATTACCTACGAACAAAGGATACACGGAATTCACATTATTTTCATATCTCAAATATCCTAAACCTCTAAATGCCAGAGTCACTGGACTCAATCTAATATACTTCCTATAATCTGCTAATAGACCATAGTAATTATTCACTCCATAACTGTATTCAGCGGATACCCTAAATCTATGCCCAGTAAGTGGTGCTGTAAGGCCAAAACTTGAATTATCCCCAACTAGAGCAACATTGACACCACCAGTGAGACCTTTTTTAATAGTATAATATTGATTAAACGTCAATTCACTTCCTGCATCTACTTTATCTCTTGTCTGATTATAAAACAAAAATCCATCTTGAGAAAAATAATTTCTTGTGACATCCCATCGGAATCCTTGGTGACCTATACTGGCACCTGCTTCTAGTCTCAATTTTGTAGAAAAAGGTAACTGGGCAAACCCTCCTAAGGATTGGTTAAAAACTCTGATAAGATTTAATTCATCTATAAGTGATTCTACAGGAGCATTAGAACCTTGTTCTGTTACCACATTCCCATCATCATCAAGCAAAGAACCAAAGCCCAAGGATCTAAATCCTGTCACCTGTGGTATATGTGATATACCAAATCCCCAAGCTATTGGGTTTTTCTTATTGATATAATTCACTTGACCACCCATATCATAAATAGTCCCATTAAGGGCTACCTGAGCGAAAAGTTGATTGTTTCCTAACATATCCCCAAAAAGCATATCAATACCCCCTTGAAGTCCAACTTGGTTATTATACAATCCATTACTCACACCAATTCCGCCACCGCCTCCAATGTAATCCAATTCAAACTTGGTTTTGTACTTCGTATTCCGAAACTCTTCTTCTTCTAAATATTCAATCTCATCAATTGATTCATGAAATTCAGTGACAATTTCTTTATTCTCTGATCCCGGATTAGGAAGTGAACCTGCTGAAAAATCAACTTTATTCTTATCGACTTTTTTATTTAAAAGCTGCGTAGACTTTGCAGTGATAATGTCATAACCCTCTAATCCATAATAACTAAAGAGCACTCTGTCCACTTTTGAAGAAGAAGTAATCATAGGAGAAAATCTACTTATACCACTTAATCCAGAGAGATAATCAGTCATATGATATACCTCATAATTAGCTACATCATATTTATAAAGATTTCTAAAACCATCTCTATCTGACATGAAGTAGATATTATCTTCATGATCATAATTTGCACTTATATTATCAGCTGTATGAAATACATCCAAAATTTCTACACTTCCGCTTTGGTAGTCCATCACAGCCAGATCAAAGGACCACCTTCCATTAGTTCTTCCTTCGTCAAAACTTCTTTTATCATAACTGAATACAAGCTTTGTACCGTCGCTATTAAAATCGGGTTGTATCTCTGAGTAGATATCATCAGTTAGTTGTCTTACCCTGCCTCGTTTAAGGTTATATGCAAAGAGATCAGTCTGACCTTCTACTAACCCTGTAATTACAATCTCTTTACCATCTGGAGACCAAACTGGGGTACTGAATGCCGGCACCTGATCTATAGTTTTGGATTCTAATGTTTTTCCACTCTTAACTTCTTTGATTACAAGCTTATTCACTCCTTTACTAAATGCAATAAAAGCAAATTTTTTGCTGTCAGGTGACCACGTTCCTGATGACTCCAAATAATTATAAGCATCCAAATCTCCATCTTTAACTAGACTCGAGAGCTTTCTTACAATCTTACCAGTCCGTGCTTCTGCCATGAACAGATCCGTGCTAAAAAGATCTTTTTCAGATAGGAATACCACATATTTCCCATTTGGGCTTATGGACGGCGATACATTTATATTCCCAGAATTCTTTTTTGAGAGTATTGTTTTACCAATTTTAGATTCTTTTCCGTCCCTCATAAAAGGTTCAAAATGCGCTCTCAAGGTAGTGTCAAAATCCGCGCTAAGATCTTCCATATCAATACCTAATAGACTATCTATCGTTAATTCTACACCATTGATAGCTGTAGATTGATACATGGTCCTCATCATCTGATCTCCATATTTACCCGCTAAAAATGACCATGCAGTCTGTCCATAACGATAAGGAAAATATCGTCTTGGGTTTGCCATTTCACTGAAAGTTGGAATATCATCTTTGAGTATTGCTCTTCTCATCCACATGGCCGTAAAAGGATCTACTCTTCCTATGCTTAAGTACTCTGCCATTCCCTCTACTAGCCATAGAGGAAGATTACTCATATTTCTAATAGAAGTGCCTTCACCATCGATTACAATATTGAACTGAAAAGCATGAACAAGCTCATGACCTAACACCTGATGGGTCTGCTGATTGGTAAAAGTCATGGGCATGACCACCCTGTTTTTAAATCCTTCAGTTACACCACCTGTCCCTACTCCAATAGCTCCACCAATAGCATTAGTCTGTTGGAAGTCAGCATGATTTGAATATACTAGTAATGGATTTTTAAAAGGAATTTCATGATATAAGATATCACTAAAGAAATCATACCAAAGCTCAGACTCTTGAGCCATCCAATTGACCGTCTCTTTATTTTTGGTGTAGTAGTAAAGTTCAAAATGAGGAGTCTCTTTGATTTTGAAATCAAAAGATTTGTATCGAGGCTTATTTCTACCGAAGTACTGAGCACTAGCAAAAATTGGAAACAAAAGCAAGCTCACTATGATTATCCTACGCATAATACAGATGGTTTGTTTGATATAAAAAGTACTATAATTAACACTGCGTAACTCCTATTTGTTTTGTGACACCAAGACGCTTCTGTGTTAATTTATAATTAATGTTACAGTAATAATTTCAAAGAAAACACCCGATTAATCCTCAAATTCTTCATGGATTCTTGTATCTCTGACCCTTTCTAGAAAAAGAAATCCATTAGAACTAATGCTTTTTATTTCAAGCCGATTACATTCGTCCGTAGGATTCAAACTTAATATTCCTCCAATATATGAATACCCATAAAATTTATGATGTAGTCACAACAATTGGTTTTTTTCTATTCGCTGGAGGCCTAGTTATTTCAAAATTTGCGGTCACATTAGGAATTATCTTCCTTGCTCTTACTGCTCCATTAATACTTCTTTCTAGGAAAATAAAAATTAAAAGACATTCTCTCAAACCCTTTTACGCTTTGGTCCTGACATTTTTAATGCTTTCTGTAAGTGCATTGTATAGTTCTAATCAAAACAATGGTTTTCATGAACTAATCATTCAAAATGGTTTAAGTACTCTACCCATCTTATTTTTTATTCATTGGGCTCAATTTAAAAGAAGAGTAATTCAAATTACCCAATTTTTATTTTTTATCGCTGCTATTGCTTCTGTATGCACCTTGATTTTCTACTTTGCTCCTGTTGATATTGCAAAAGGTTGGACAAATAGGTTTTCCATTTTCCAAGAATATCCAGAGGTCATTAATAAAACTCAATTTGGACTCTATTCTCCATTTATCGATCGTCTTCATTTCGCTTATGCCCTTAGTTTTTGTGTTATATCTAGTCTCTACCTCAGCTTTCGTACTGACAAATGGATTTACAAAATTCTATGTGGGTTTTTTCTATTTATAATTTTGATTCTTGGAGCTAGAGGGGCACAACTTGCTTTGTTGTTTTCATGTTTACCATTTTTAGTTTATCAGCTGAAGTCAACTCATCCCGAAATGAAAATATTCAGTTGGCATTCTCTTGTATTTTCAATATCATTTTTATTAGTAGTGCCTGTAATAACCTATGAACTGATTCCAAGTGTAAAAAGTAGATATAACCAAATGAGGTGGGAATTAGATGTCATTAAAGATGGCAGCTATATCAATCATGATTATCAACATTTCACAACGCTCACGAGACTAAAATCATTTGAACATTCTATTGATATTATTAAAGACAATCCTGTTTTCGGTACGGGTATTGGCGACGTAGAAAACGACTTGTGGACTATTCACAAGGACAAAAGCCCAAATATTCCGGCACATCATCAGAACTATTATTTGTATCTCTGGATGGCGGGAGGAATAGTAACCTTAGTGGTTTTTGTTGCTTTTCAGTGTTTTTGGCTACAGAATTTCATTAAAATGGACAATTCTATTCTTAACAAAAGTTTTGCGGTGTCTTACTCTATTTTTGTTGCTGCTATATTATTGATAGATGCTGTGATGAAATATCATTTAGGGGTATTTGGCATACCATTTTTCTTTATGGTGATTATGGCTTTTTCGGAAAGCCCTCAAATTAAGAATTAAACATTTTTCCTTTAACTAGAAAAGAAGATTAAGTAGTAACCAGAAGGACTTATAAAAAAAATTGTCCAGCATTAGGGGAATTGCTGGACAATTGTAAAAAAGGATTGATTGGTATTCCTTTAAAGCGCTTTTCTCAACCTTGCAACAGGTATGTTTAACTGCTCTCTATATTTTGCTACTGTTCTTCTGGCAATATTATAGCCTTTATTTCTGAGCATGTCTTTCAGTTTTTCATCAGAAAGAGGCTTTGCTTTGTGCTCCTCTTTTATGATATCGCCTAATATATTTTTCACTTCTAGAGTCGAAACTTCTTCTCCATCCTTCGTTTGAAGAGATTCTGAAAAGAAATTCTTTAATCTTTTTGTACCAAATTCGGTTTGAACGAACTTACTATTTGCAACTCTTGATATAGTAGATATATCTAAACCTGTGATCTCTGCAATATCCTTAAGAATCATAGGTTTAAGTCTTCTTTCATCACCAGTCTTAAAGAAATCAAGCTGATATTGCATGATAGTGTACATAGTATTGTAAAGGGTTTCTTGCCGTTGTTTTATTGCATCGATAAACCATTTAGCAGAATCTATTTTCTGCTTGACAAATAAGACTGCTTCCTTTTCCTGTTTAGTACTTTTTCTGCCTTTGGTAGTATCCTTAAAGGTCTTCAGAATATCCATGTATTGATCACTGATTCTTAAATCAGGAGCATTTTTAGTGTTGAGGCTAAGCTCTAGTTCACCTTCTCTATTGTTAATGATAAAATCAGGAATGATATATTGATTTACCTCCTTAGAATTATGCCCATCTGATGTAAATGAACTTGCAGGTTTAGGGTTCAATTTGAGTATTTCGTCAATAGCATCTTTAAGCTCCGACTCAGAGATAAAGAGAGATTTTTTCAGTTTGTTGTAGTGCTTCTTAGAAAATTCATCAAAGTAATTAGTCAGTATTCGTTTAGCGAGAACTTTTACTTTACGATCTTGACCTTCAGCTTTGTCTACTTTTAGATTTAGCTGTAGAAGTAAGCACTCTTGTAAATCTCTAGCTCCAATTCCTGCAGGATCCATTTTCTGGACCTCATACAACATAGATTCGACCTGATTTTCGGTTACTTCTAAATTTTGAGTAAAAAGAAGATCATCAACAATTGCAGCTAGTTCTCTTCGGATATACCCATCCTCATCTATACTTCCTACTATCTGAGAAGCAATTGCTACTTCATCATTATGAGCAAATTGCATCATGTCCAATTGGCGCATCAAATGATCATGAAAAGAAGCTTTGATAGCTATTGGAATGGCTTTGTCTTCTGATTCTGTGAAAGCTTCACCTTTTAATTTATAGGTAATAGGGTCATCTTCTATATAGTCGTTGAGGTATTCATCCAATTCAAAATTCTCTTCCTTTTTCTCTTCCTTGCCATCTTTATCGAAACTGGCTGCTTCTTCCTGAATGTCAAAAACATCCTCATAGGTTTCCCCTTCTTCTAAAGCAGGATTTGTTTCCATTTCCTCCTGTATCCTTTGATCTAATGTAGCAGTAGGAATCTGAAGCAGTTTCATCAGCTGTATCTGCTGAGGAGACAGCTTTTGAGTCATTTTTTGACTTAAACTTTGACGTAGCATCTCTTAATTACTGTTTTTGTGTAGAATAAGATGAACTTGAAACAGTACTCTGTATAACACATAGTACAAATTAATAGTTCAGTAAAAAATAATCAATGAAGTGTTAAAGAATCTTTCGGTTTCTCTTTATCGTCTTTGAGAAACCTTTTTCAATCACTTCTATGAAGAGATGGTTATGAAATGAACATAACAAACATATTACGAATTATCGTAATATACAAACTTTTGGTTGTAAAATGTTTATTCAAAAATCATATCATACAATTCATCCTTTATTATAAGTGCTTCAAGCTCTTTAATTAGACTCAGTCTATTTCTTTCTATAAACCGAAACATATTCTTTCTAATTGCTTTTCTTTGCAGCAGAATTTTTAACAACGATTCAAAAGATGTCAGACAATCATCCAGAAGAAATTAATTACGGCAGAAAAGCAGGATGCTTTACTACAGCTATTATAGGCTTTATTTTATTTGCTATCCTATGTATTTGGATATATAGTAAAAATGGAGATGGACTTCCTTTATAATTATTTCTAAGATTGTCCTACTTATTCTTCTCTTCCATTTACTCCTTTTTTAGGTAGAGGCCAAGTGCTGTCACCTCTATATACATCGGGTAGAGATCTTGGAACGTAGAACTCTTGTTTCTCATCATAAAGCAACACATAGAATTTCTCATTTGGTGCTCCGTAACAATTTGGGATAGAAACGATTTTTACACTTTCTTGAAATTGTGGGTATCTCTCAAAAAACTTGAGCATCCTCTTTTTGTTAATCGTCTCAGAACAATTTAAAGTAGGAAAGTCTTTTGTGGTGACTAGATTAAATTCTGTTTTTGCCTTCTCAAAAGTCTTTTCCGTCTTAACATGTTGTGCACTACATGAGTATGCAGTAACTAACAACGTGATGACTAAAAAATATTTCATATTAATCCTTAATACGGGAGGCAGTTAACAAAGGTATTTTAACAATTGGAGAATAGGTAGTAATTTGACCACCCTTTTAAAGATTCTTCAAATCTAGCAATGAAAAAACTAATAATTCCATTTTTTATTCTTTTAGGTATCCAATTTTGCATAAGTCAAGCTCCTGTACCAGAAGCACCACTTGTTGAAGAAGGGGAAGGTCCTTTTAACCAACTCATTATAAGAGGCTGTATAATGATCAATGGAGCAGGAGCTCCACCTCAAGGACCAGTAGATATAATAGTAGAGAATAATAAGATTGTAAAAATTCAGACCGTAGGATATCCTGGAGTACCAATTGATAGCAGCAAAAGACCAAAACTAAAACCTGGAGGTCACGAGATAGAAGCCGAAGGGCATTATGTTCTTCCGGGACTAGTTGACATGCATGGTCATATTGGGGGCAGATGGCAAGGAGCAGGAGCAGAGTATGTGTTTAAATTGTGGATGGCCCATGGTATCACTACGATACGGGATCCATCTTGTGGAAATGGCCTAGAATGGGTACTAAAACATAAAAAACTTAGTGAACAAAATAAAATTACAGCACCAAGGATACAGGCTTATACAGCATTTGGAATGGGAGAAATGGATGGTATCAATACTCCTGAACAAGCAAAGCAATGGGTAAGAAACAATGCGACTAAGGGTGCAGATGGCATTAAATTCTTTGGATTAGAGCCTAAAATATTTGAGGCGGCTTTAGCCGAGAATAAAAGATTAGGCCTAAGATCAGCATGTCATCATGCACAACTGGCCGTTGCTGAATGGAATGTTGTCAATTCCGCAGAAGCAGGGCTTACATCAATGGAACACTGGTATGGATTACCAGAAGCTCTTTTTGAAAATAAAACTATACAACACTATCCAGCTGACTACAATTATCAGAATGAACAACATCGTTTTGGAGAAGCAGGAAGGTTGTGGAAACAAGCAGCTGAGCCTTATTCTGATCATTGGAATAAGATCATGGATCATTTGCTTTCACTTGATTTTACTCTAGATCCCACTTTCAACATATACGAGGCTAGTAGAGATCTAATGAGAGCTAGGAGAGCTGAGTGGCATGAAGATTATACACTTCCTAGTCTTTGGAGATTTTATCAACCTAGCAAAATATCTCACGGATCATACTGGCATTTTTGGGGTACAGAGGAAGAGGTAGATTGGAAAGAAAACTACCGTCTATGGATGACATTTATCAATGAATACAAAAATCGTGGAGGCAGAGTAACTACTGGTTCAGACAGTGGATTTATATTCCAATTGTATGGCTTCGCTTTCATCAGAGAATTAGAATTAATGAGAGAAGCTGGATTCCATCCGTTAGAAGTGATTAGGGCAGCTACCCTTCATGGAGCAGAAGCACTGGGCATGGATGATGAAATAGGCAGCATCCAAGTGGGAAAGAAAGCAGACATAATTGTCGTCGAAGAAAATCCATTAGCGAATCTAAAAGTTCTCTATGGCACAGGTGCAATTAAACTCACAGATGATAATGAGGTAGTAAGAGTAGGTGGAGTAAAATACACTATCAAAGATGGAATCGTCTATGATGCTAAACAGCTATTGGCAGATGTGAAAAAGATGGTAGATGAAGCGAAAGCTGAAGAAGATTATGAAATATTGCAGCCAGGAATAAAAAGGAATAAGCCATAAGTAGAATGAGATTTAATCATCTCTTATAGTCTCCTTTGAAATAGGCCAATCCATAATCCACCTGTATCCTCGATGGAATGCGGTGAGTAATGAATGGCTATGATCATCTTGTATATGCTCTGAGAAAAATCTTAGGTCAGTATGTCTGTTTTGGACTGTATAATTCTGAAATATCATATTATTTGTGAGCATATCACTTGATATTTCTTCTCCAAAACCATACAACCCATCAGAAGAACAAGTGTAGAGAGATTTATCTGATAGGTCAAAAACTAACGAGTCTGGCAAATTGGAATTAATGATTTGAAAACTGGCATCTGCAGCTATATATCTTTTGAACATTTCTCTTCTTTGAATTAGCGTGTTCACAGCAAACACACCTCCATGCGAATGTCCAAAAATTGTTCTGTCGTCATTTACTCTATAATGACTTTCGATATAAGGAATAACTTCAGTTGCTATATATGCCCTGAATAAAGAATCACTTCCTCCAAAATTAGATGGCAATAGATCTCGGTTTCTATTCTCCTTTGAAGAATTCTCTATTCCTATCATAATCGTACCTGGTATCCTTGTCGAAATCTCAAAAAATTGATGCATCGATCTACAGATCTGATATTTGTACTCAGCATCTAAGACATAAATGGCAGAGTAAATTTTATCCGACTCATAGTAGTCTTTAGGCAGGCCTATCCTAATTGACCTCATTTCTCCCAAATTTTTCGATTCAATATGAATGGTAGTATCCAAAGATTGAGAGAACATATGAAATGAGAAAATCAAAAATAAAATAACAGTAAAAGATCGCCGTGTATAATTCATATTTACATAGATGTGTAGATAGAATTGAATGGCGTGAATCTCAATAGACTTTTTTCAAAAGTCTATTTTCCTAAGAAAGAAAAGTTATCCAGACTTAATGTATTCTCTTCTTTTCCAAAAAACCTCCTTAATCTCATATATTTACTACACTATACAATCAAAATGAAAACATTCATGAAAAAACTATTAATCACACTCACCATACTGGCCATGAGCAATTCCATATTTGCTCAAGAAACTAAAGACTCCACACAAACAGACACCGTTAAACTTGCCACTAAAGAACTTCCATTAGAACCGGAAAGAGAATACATTCTTAATACTGATGAAGGAACATGGACCTCTGTAGATGTAAGCCCTGATGGACAAAACATAGTTTTTGATATGGTAGGTAATATTTACATGGTGTCGATTAATGGGGGACAAGCTCAAAAAATCATAGGTGATATGTCATATGAGACTCATCCTAAGTTCAGTCCAGATGGAAAAATGTTGGCTTTTACTTCCGATAGATCAGGCTCAGAGAACATCTGGACATTTAACCTAGCCGAAGAAGAATGGAATCAGATCACTAAAGATTCTGACCAACATTATCAATCAGTAGAATGGACACCTGATGGTGAATATTTAATAGCTTCTAAAGGAGGCCGTAATTGGAAACTCCACATGTACCACAAAGATGGAGGAAGTGGTGCTCAGCTTATTAAAAAGCCTGAAAACCTCAAGGCTTCAGAACCAGCTTTTGGAAAAGATGAAAGGTATGTCTGGTTTTCTAGAAGAAGAGGAGCTTGGAACTATAATGCTCAAATGCCACAATACCAAATAGCCACCTTTGACAGAGAAACTGGAGAGGTGGAAACCAGAACAAATAGATATGGGTCTGCATTCGCTCCTACACTTTCTCCAAATGGCAAATATTTGGTCTATGGCACTCGCCATAATGCAGAGACTGGTTTGGTAAAGAGAAATTTACTGAACGGTGAAGAATCATGGTTAGCTTATCCAGTACAAAGAGATGAACAAGAGTCCATCGCTCCATTGGGTGTCTATCCTGCAATGTCCTTTACTCCTGATAGTAAACATCTCATTGCTTCATATGGAGGAAAGATTAACAGATTAGATATAGAAAGTGGCTCTGCTTCTGAAGTAAGCTATCAGGTATATGATACCATCAGATATGGGCCTAAAGTTCATTTTGATTTTAGAATATCTGATGATCCAGAAATGACTGTCACTCAGATTAGAGATGCAAAGACATCTCCAGATGGAAATACTTTGGCTTTTACAGCCTTGAATAGGTTATATGTACAATCATTGCCAGATGGAACTCCACGCAGAGTAACAAGTAATAATTTCACCGAGGCGATGCCTACATGGAGCCCTGATAGCAGATCACTGGTATATGTAAGCTGGGAAGATGATGGTGGACATATATACAAAGTGGGAGCACAGGGAGGAAGCAGTTCAAAACTTACCCAAGACAAAGGCTATTATGTGAGCCCTTCTTGGGATAGTAATACCAATCAAATAGTATTCTTCTCTGGCCCTGCCCAAAACTATGTAGATGCCATTGATCCTTTCTCATTTGGCAATACTCAACAGATCATGTGGATACCCTCTACAGGAGGCGCAATGACCGAAATAGATCATAGGCATGGAAAGTCTAACCCTCACTTTGTAAAAGGAAAGAAAAGAATTTACTTCAGTGATAATACTAAAGGACTAGTCAGTATGAAGTGGGATGGAACAGATGAGAAGCAGCACGTGAAGATCTCTGGTATAACCACCTTCCCTGCTCTATTCACCGAACAGCATTGCTTACTCATTTCTTCAGAAACAGAACCCAAAAAGAAGCCGTCTAATGCTTCAATAATTACAGCTGCCCCTGATGGCAAGAAAGCTTTCGCAAAGATCAATAATGAAATTTATGAAGTTGTAATTCCAATGACAGGTGGTGAGGTTCCTTCAATCAATGTTGCCAATTCCAAGTCATCTGCATTCCCTTCTAAAAAACTAACTGAAATGGGAGGAGAATTCCCACATTGGTCTGGTGATGGAGAGCTAGTACATTGGACTTTGGCAAATGCATATTTCACTTATGACTTTGATCAAGCAGAAAAGGTTGAAGAAGAATTGAAAAAGAAAAAAAAGGAAGAGGCTAAGGCTAAAAAGGAAAAAGGAGAAGACTCGGATAAAGATGACACCGAAAAGGAAAAGAAGGATAAAAAAGAGGAAGGGTACAAGGCGGATGAAATCAGAATAGTGGTAAAAGTAAAAAGAGATATTCCTCAAGGCATAGCCTTACTATCTGGAGCCAGAGTGATAACTATGAAGGGATACGAAGTCATTGAAAATGGCGACATTCTTGTTAAAAATAATAGAATCATTTCTGTTGGTCCAAGTGGCACTTTAGATGTCCCAGAAGGTGCTAAAGTAATGGATATGAAGGGCAAAACTATTGTACCTGGCTATGTAGATACACATGCTCACATGTGGCCTAACTGGGGGCTTCATAAAAATCAGGTATGGCTTTATGCAGCGAATTTAGCCTATGGAGTGACCACTACCAGAGATCCACAAACAGCTACAACTGATGTTCTCACTTATGAAGACATGGTAGAATCTGGTCAAATCTTAGGCCCTAGAATATATTCTACCGGTCCAGGTGTAGGATTTTGGGCATACAGAATGAAAGATCTTGATCATACTAAAAATGTACTCAAACAATACTCTGAGTATTATGATACCAAATCTATAAAAATGTATTTAGTTGGAAATAGACAGCACAGACAATGGGTAATACAGGCAGCCAAGGAACAGGGATTAATGCCTACAACTGAAGGAGGATTAGATATTAAATTAAACTTCACACAACTTCTAGATGGTTATCCTGGTCATGAACACGCTCTTCCTATCTATCCGATATACAAAGACATTGTAGATCTAATTGCACATTCTGAAATGTGTGTTACTCCTACTATGCTAGTTGCTTATGGAGGACCTTGGGCAGAAAATTATTTCTACTCAAGAGAGAACCCTCAATACGATAAAAAACTAAATCACTTCACTCCTAAGAAAGAATTAGATGGCAAGACTAGAAGAAGGCCTGGATGGTTTATGGATGAAGAACATGTCTTTAAAAAGCACTCAGAAACATGCACTGATATAGTAGAGGCAGGAGGCCTAGTAGGAGTTGGATCACATGGCCAATTACAAGGGCTAGGTTATCATTGGGAACTATGGGCTGTACATGGAGACAATATGAAAAATCATGATGCATTGAGAGTGGCAACTACATTAGGTGCTCAATCCCTTGGTCTTTCTAAAGATCTAGGATCTATAGAAGGGGGAAAGTTAGCTGACTTGGTCATTTTGGATGAAAACCCATTAGAAAATATTAGAAACACAAATACAATTTACCAAGTAATGAAAAATGGAAGATTACATGATGCTAATACTCTAGATGAAGTTTACCCTAGAATGAAAAAGGCCCCGGTCTTCTTTGATGATAATACAATGCCTTCTGGGTTACCAGGAGTAAGACAATAAATGACAAAAAAATAGTCCGCCCCTATCAAAAGGGGCGGACACCTCAAAACAAAACGAAAAACCAACTTGATCTTAAAACGTAAAACAAATGCAAATGTTAAATGCCATTGCGAAGTTTTACTTCAATATTTTTGATTTTGCCTTCTCTAACGACACTTACATCTAATACATCTCCCACTTTGGCAAATTTTAACACCTCTTGCAAATCGTCAAATGTGTTAATGCTATTCTGATTTACATTGACAATTTTATCTCCTTGTTTGATCCCTGCTGAATAAGCTGAACTTCCTCTTTGAAACTGCTGTACATAAACTCCAGCATCTAAACCAGCATCATTGCTCCGATCTAATTCTGAGACTGTCACACCTAAGAAAGCTCTTTGAATATTTCCATTTTCTTTTATTTCATCAACAACTCTTTTTACAATCTGCCCAGGTATCGCAAAAGAATAGCCTGCATAATAACCTGTAGGGGATGAAATGGCTGTGTTAATTCCTATCAAATTACCATCTGTATCCACAAGTGCACCACCACTGTTTCCAGGATTCACTACTGCGTCAGTTTGTATAAACTCTTCAATGGCCTTTACATTTTGTTTTCCTTGATTGATAAGATCTAAATCTCTTCCTTTTGCACTTACAATTCCAGCAGTCACTGTAGATTCTAAATTAAATGGATTTCCCACGGCTACAACCCACTCTCCTACTTTTACATGATCACTATTTCCAAATTTTAAATAAGAAAGATCATCCGCCTCTATTTTTATTACTGCTAAATCACTTCCAGGATCAGTCCCAATTTTTTTTGCATTTACTTCTCGACCATCACTAAGTGAGACGATGATATTATCTGCAAACCCAACCACATGATTGTTAGTAACTATATATCCATCTTCAGATATAATCACTCCGGAGCCTGTGCCTGCTTGAGGTCTTTTTCTATCTCTATTGTAAAAGAAGTCGTCCCAAGGACTATATCTTTTGTTTTTGTACTGAGAATACTCTTTATTACTTGCACTAATATGAACCACAGCAGGTGTAGCTATGTCTGCGGCCTTTGTAAAGTCAAAAGCTGTTGCCACAGTACTTGACGCAGTCCTATGGAATATTGGAGCAGGGGATTCCTCATAGATTATTACATCTTTATCAAAATATTTGACAGCGGCCACAGCAATCACACCGCCTAAAAATCCTGCAAATACTAATTTCAATAATGCTTTCATCCGTTTTGTAGTTTTAGTTTTTCTCAATCAATGTATTAGAATGACGATTAAATCTTCTTCCAAATGGTGAAAAATGTAACGATTAAATTAAGCCGTTTGTTTCCAGTGATCGTGCTTTAACAGACACTTAACGATCACATTTCGACCAAATCCCACTAGACCTTATACGAAGTGTAAATTTCCTCTACAATTTTCGCTAATTTTTTATCCTTATCTGTAATGGTATTCCCTGCATCGTGAGTGGTGAGTTTGATTTTTACAGTATTCCAGACATTACTCCATTCTGGATGGTGATTCATTCTTTCAGCATGAATGGCGACTTGTGTCATAAAGGACCAAGCTTGAGTAAAGTCTTTAAACTTTAATTCTAAGTGGAGGGCATTGTTTTCTTCTTGCCACATTGGTTTTCGTTTAGTTATCTATTTAAGCTCCCAATCATACTTATCCATATGCTCAACTGATAAGATTAATAAGTCAATTACCGCCGTGACATCATCCTTATGTGCCATCTCAATAGATTGGTGTAGATACCTCAAAGGTATAGAAATGCCTCCTGTGATACTTCCACCACTTCCTGCTCTTTGCAATGCAGCACCATCAGTACCTCCGGCCGGAAGTAGCTCAATTTGATATTTTATCTCTTCTTTTTTGGAAAGACCTTTCAGATACTTTACCATTCTCTGATCACTTATTATTGAACCATCTAGCACTTTTATAGCTGCACCTTTTCCCAGACAAGTTACTTTTTCGTGAGGCATAGCACCGGGCATATCATTAGCCAAAGTCACATCCAATACTATTCCGAAATCAGGGTTCACACCACTAGCAGCTGTCGTAGCCCCTCTCAAACCGACCTCTTCCTGTACTGAGAAAACAGCATAAAAATCATAAGGTATCTTCTTCCCTTTAAGAGCTCTAAGGGCCTCTATAAGAATATAAACTGAAATCCTATTATCAAGAGATTTACTATTAATACAGTCGCCCATTTCGATAAGTGCCCTTTCTCTGGTAATAGCATCTCCAACTTCTACCATTTTATTCACTTCTTCTTTGGAATATCCTGTATCTATGTAAAAATCACTGATTTCAGGCATTTTTTTCCTTTCTGCAGGGGTCATCACATGAATAGGCTTACAACCCATAACTCCCATCACATCACCTTTCTCTGTATGAATAATAACCCGTTGTGCCACTAGAGTTTTAGGATCAAATCCACCTAAGGGAAGAAACCTTATGAACCCGTCTTCAGCCTCTACATGACTCACAATAAATGATATCTCATCCATATGAGCAGCAGCCATGACTTTCTTATCACTTTTACCTTTTTTAACAGCAATAAGATTTCCTATTGCATCTACATATTGTTCATCACATAAATCAGAAATCTCTTTTTGAATAAAATTTCTAATTCTATTTTCAAAACCAGGTGCTCCTGCAAGTTCTGTTACTTGTTTAAGTAAGTTAATATCTAAAGACATGTTGTTTTTTGTTTCTTTTGAAATGGATTATTGAAAGTAAGTGCCGAGATAGGATATTATGCTATATCTATTCCAGTATAAATAAAATGCCAAAGCAATTGAAAAAACGATTGCTGCCACTTTCATATTTCTGAAAGCCCTTTCGTTCTTTTCTCTTCTGCTGGTATATCGGTGTCTACTGCTATATGACAATTGAATGCTTTTTTAATGAATGGTGCAAAAGTCTTAAAATTCAGTATTTAATTCCCAATAATTTTGGTCTTCTATTTCTCGTAAAATTTGAATATAGTTTTGGTATCTTAAATCACTAATTTTCTCATCTTCTACAGCTTGAAGAACGGCACATTTTGGTTCATTTCTATGCGTACAATCATTGTACTTGCATTCTTTAGCTACAGCAAAAAATTCTCTAAAATTATGAGCAACATCCATGATGTCAAGATGATTAAAAGACAAATTCTTTATTCCTGGTGTATCGATCAATTGACCTCCTATTTTTATTTCAAACATTTCAGCAAAAGTCGTGGTATGCTGTCCTTTACCAGTATAATCAGAAATTTCATGTGTCCGAAGTGATACTCCTATATCCAAAGCATTCACCAATGAAGATTTCCCAACTCCAGACTGTCCCGCTACAAGTGTCGTTTTATCGGTTATTCTTTTTGTAATAAATCCAAGACCTTTTTTCTCAATTGCGGAAGTGCAACAGACTTCATAACCGATGGACTCATACATCTCTTTCAAATATTCATATACTCCAATATCTTCCATATGATAAATGTCAAACTTATTGAAGACTATGATTACGGGAATATCATAAGGTTCTGTCATTAGAAGAAATCGATCTATAAAGCCTTGCTTAAGCTTAGGAGAAGCAATACTCACTATGAGTAGAACCTGATCAACATTACTAGCTAATATGTGGAGAGAATGCTTTTTACGTGGAGATTGTCTCACGACGTAATTTTTCCTAGGAAGGATCTCTTTGATTTGATAATCATTAGAAACCTGCTCTATCATCACTTCATCCCCTACAGCAACTGGATTTGTTAGTTTCATTCCATCCAGTCTGAATTTCCCTTTGATTCTGCATGCAATCACCTCTTTTGTTTCCACAAGAGCAACATCATACCAACTTCCAGTAGATTTAATGACAACTCCTTTCATATTTGGCTAAACTGTTGATTGATTTCTGTCTTCACTTTTGCAAATTCTCTTAGTGTTTCAGGTCTCCTTTCCACTGCTGTCCCAATCACTTGAATATCCGCTCCGTTTTGATAGATACTATGCATTTGTTCTGTAGTTTTAATTCCTCCACCTACTATCATAGGAATATCTATAGCGCTTCTTACAGCTTTTATAGAGTTTGTAGATACGGGTCTTGTTGCACCGCTACCACCTTCTAAATAAATCAGTCGCTGCCCCAAATATTTACCTGCCAAGGCTGTAGCTGCTGCTATTTCTGGTTTATCCACAGGTAAAGGAACTGTTCCAGAAATATAACTGGCTGAACTTGGTTTCTGGCTATGTATCAGCATATATCCCGTAGGAACAACCTCTATATCCATTGTTCTAAGTCGAGGTGCAGCAATTACATGTTTAGCAATTAAATATTCGGGATTCCTACCTGAAATCAATGAAAGAAAGAGGATAGCATCAGCGTCTTGATGAAGTTGAATTTCATTGCCAGGGAAAAGCACTACTGGTTTATCTGAAGATTTTTTAAGAAACTGAATGGTTTGATCCAACTTATCATCTAGAAGTAAACTTCCTCCTACTAGATAGAAATCCACATCATGAGCATTTACCAAATCTACTATAAGCCCAAGGTCATTTTCTTTAATGCCATCGGGATCTATAAGTACCGAAAGCGACTTGATGCCATCGGTCTTATTTTGTAGAATTTTTTTATAAAAGTTCAAATGATTCTTGTTTCATGAGCAAGATACAGTATACACTTCTGTCTTTCTTACATGTGATTGAATTAAAAAAAAATCCATGAATTAAAGCTTAATAGGTATTTTCAAAGTTGAGTATTCAGAGAAGATGAATAAATACTGGCTTTTTGTTGTTCTATCCTTATTTGTATTGGCTTTGTCTTGTTCAAATTTTGGCACTTCAGATATCGATTTTAATACCCAGATCAGACCCCTAATAAATGAAAAATGCATGAACTGTCATGGCGGAGTTAGAGCAAATGGAGATTTGAGTTTTCTATTTGAACAAACTGCTCTTCTTCCTGCCAAATCGGGTAAAAAGGCCATCATACCTTTCAAACCTAACTTAAGCGAACTGATACATAGAATCAAACATGAAGATCCAGAATTAAGAATGCCACTTGATGCAGATCCATTATCATTGGATGAAATTAATCTTCTTGAAAAATGGATTAATCAAGGTGCCAAATGGGGAACCCACTGGGCATATATTTCTCCAGATGAAAACATCTCACCGCCTAAGATTGAAGGCGATTGGGGCTATAATGGCATCGATCCATTCATTTTTAAGAAAATGAAATCTGAGAACCTTACTCCATCTAAACTAGCTTCTAATTCAAATCTGATAAGGAGAGCCAGTTTAGATATCATTGGACTTCCACCAAATGATGTGATGGTACAACAATTCCTCTCTTCTAGTGAAAAGAATTCTTATGAAATTATTGTTGATGAGTTGCTCGATTCAGAACATTTCGGCGAAAAATGGGCCTCAATGTGGCTAGATTTAGCTAGGTATGCCGATTCTAGAGGATACCAAAAAGATATACTTAGACCCGAAATTTGGAGGTATAGAGATTGGGTAATAAAGGCTTTTAACGATGATATGCCTTTTGATCAATTTACCATTGAGCAACTTGCCGGAGATTTAATAGTGGACAGAAGCGATGATCAGTTATTAGCGACAGCCTTCCATCGCAATACTATGACAAATGACGAAGGAGGTACAAAAAACGAAGAATTTAGATTGGCTGCTGTTATGGATAGGCTAAGTACAACAATGGAAATATGGCAAGGTAATACAATGGCTTGTGTACAATGTCATAGTCACCCTTACGACCCTATTAAACATGAAGAGTTTTATGGCATGATGGCCTTTTTCAACAATACCATGGATAATGATAATGACAATGATTATCCAAAAGCGTCACTTCTTTCACCCAATGAAAGACTAATGAAATCAATTCTAGAATCTAGATTAAGCAATTTTAAATCCAATGGAGACAGCATCTCAGAGGACTATCAGATTGCTTTGAATGAATTTATCTCGATTCAGCCTAATTCTGTTCCAATAATATTGGAATTACCCATAGATTCTTCTCGAAAAACAGTTGTTTTTGAAAAAGGAAATTGGCTTGTACATGGAGAAGAAGTTTCTCCTTCTATCCCATCATTCTTGCCAGAGATGGCCCAAAATTTTCCAAAAAATAGATTGGGATTGGCCCAATGGTTAGTTTCAGAAGAAAACCCTCTCACTGCAAGAGTAGTTGTAAATCGAATTTGGGAACAAATCTTTGGTCGAGGTATAGTCACTACTGTAGAAGACTTTGGCACTCAATCAGAAAGCCCAACACATCCCGAATTACTGGATTGGTTAGCTCTAAGATTTATAAATGAACATCAATGGTCTATAAAGTCATTGATAAAAGAAATCATGATGTCTAAAACCTACCAATTATCTTCTAATGTTTCTGATGAGCAATTAGCTCTTGACCCTTATAACAGATACTTGAGCAGGGGAAGTAGATATAGATTATCTGCAGAACAGATTAGAGATCAAGCTTTAGCCATAAGTGGATTGTTGAGCAATAAAGTATACGGAAAAAGTGTAATGCCTCCACAACCAGATGGAGTATGGAATGTAATAAGGCATGTTGCAAAATGGGAAAAGAGCGAAGGTGACGATAGCCATAGAAGAGGGATATATACATTCTGGAGACGAGTCAGCCCGTATCCATCTATGATTTCTTTTGATGTCCCCAGCAGGGAGTTTTGTGTAAGTAAAAGAATCCGGACCAATACTCCTTTACAAGCTCTTATTACATTGAATGATCCAGTGTTTGTTGAGGCTTCAGAAGCACTTGCTCATCTGATGATTAATAAAGGTGGAGAAAGTCCGGAAGACCAAATAAGTTTTGGTTTTCAAAAAGCTTTAATGCGATTGCCCGGTCAAAGTAGTTTAAATCACCTGAGTGAATTATACCATCAGCAACTAGAACAAAATAGTTCTAGAATGAACGCAATGAAAGAAGTGGCCAGTGTAATTTTAAATTTAGATGAACTAATAATGAGAACCTAAAAATGGCAGAAAAACTGATTAAGGAGTTACATTCTAAACATGAAAATCATCTATCAAGAAGGCAATTTCTTGGGTCAAGCACACTTGGTTTGGGAGCCATGGCTTTAGGTAATCTATCAGGCTGCTCAATAAGTTCAGAAGATGAACTAAGAAGTAATTTTTTGAATAAAACGGGTCTCCATCATGTACCAAAAGCAAAAAATATCATTTTTCTTCACATGGCAGGAGCTCCATCCCAATTAGAACTATTTGATTACAAACCTCTATTACAAAACCTAGATGGAAAAGAATGTCCACCTTCACTTTTAGAAGGTAAACAATTTGCATTCATAGAAGGTGTCCCGCAAATGCTAGGACCACAGTTTTCATTCAACCAATATGGAGAATCAAGATCTTGGGTATCAGAATTACTTCCAAATTTTAAAGATATTGTAGACGATGTTGCCTTCCTTAAGGCTGTTAAAACTGATGAATTTAATCATGCTCCTGCCCAGCTTTTCATGCATACCGGAAGTCCACGAATTGGCAGACCTGGGTTTGGTTCTTGGGTCACTTATGGCTTAGGTTCTGAGAATACTAATCTCCCAGGGTATGTGGTTTTGGTTTCTGGACAATCTATTCCAAGTGGGGGTAAAAGTCTTTGGGGAAGCGGATTTTTACCTTCTTTATATCAAGGAGTAGAATTAAGATCTAAAGGTGACCCTGTGCTCTATATATCAAATCCAGAAAACACAAGCAGAACCACAAGAAGGCAAGTTATCAATACAATCAACAAGCTCAACGAGATTGAACATAACTCATCCAATAGCCCAGAGACACTCAGCAGAATAGCCCAATATGAGTTGGCATTCAAAATGCAAATGACTGTACCCGAAGCAACTAATATTAAAGATGAACCAGACTACATTCATGAGATGTATGGTACAGAACCAGGAGAAGTATCATTTGCAAATAACTGTCTTTTGGCCAGGAGGTTAGCTGAACGTGGAGTAAAATTTATTCAACTTTTTCATAGAGGATGGGACTCGCATGGAAGTAATGATTTCGAAAACCTTCACGGAGGTTTTTTAAAAAGATGCGAAGAAGTCGATAAAGCCATGACGGCTCTAGTCAAAGATTTAAAACAGAGAGGCATGTTGGATGATACTCTTGTAGTCTGGGGCGGAGAATTTGGAAGAACACCAATGCAAGAAAACCGAGGAGGCATTTCTAATCCATTCAAAGGAAGAGACCATCATGGAGAAGCATTCACTATGTGGATGACAGGTGGCGGTGTTAAAAACGGAATCACTTACGGTGAGACAGATGAAATAGGATATTATCCCACAAAAGAATCCATGCATATTCATGATCTCCAGGCTACTATTCTCAATCAATTGGGTATCAATCATGAGAGACTCACTTACCCATTCCAAGGAAGGGATTTTAGACTTACAGATGTGGCTGGTGATGTCATAAAAGACATCCTTGCATAAACTATACTCAGAGTTCAAATTGAATCTATTTTATCAATATCTTGATACTATATTTGCTTTTGAAGTTAATTTAGAGTAATATTGGTATCTCCAATGTGAAACTAGTATCAGTATCATATTATTTTTTTAATCAACCATTGCCATCATGGAACCACTAAAAGCACCCTCTCATAAGCCAGCATTAGAAAAAATCCTTCCTCAGTTAGGAAGTTCTATTACCTATAAAAAATTCAGTAATGAAAAGCCAAATGGTGTGGCTATGTGGCATTATCACCCTGAAGTAGAATTAGTTTTTATAGATAAAGGAAGTGGAAAAAGGCATGTTGGAAATAACATCTCATACTATAATGATGGTGAAGTTATACTTCTAGGACCCAATCTACCGCATTATGGTTTCACTGATCGACTTACAGAAAACAATAAAGAGATAGTTGTCCAATTTTTAAAAGAAATTCTTGGTGATAATTTTTTAGGCATACCTGAGATGAGATCGATCAATGCCCTCATGGAAAGATCAAAGCAAGGACTTTCATTCAAAGGAGAGACCAAAAAAGAAGTGGCTATTCTGCTAGACGAAATGGAACAGATGAATCATTTCGACAGAATGATCAGATTACTCAAAGTAATGAATGTACTGGCCAAATCAAATGAGTATCAGATTTTAAATGCTTCAGCAGTCACAATAGAAACTGACCCAAAATCTAATGAGCGTATCAAAACAGTGTACGATCATGTAAGAGCAAACTTTCAACGGACTATAAGCTTAGATGAAATTGCTTCTCTTTCTAACATGACTGTTCCGTCTTTCTGTAGATATTTTAAAAAATTAACAGGAAAGACATTTACACAATTTGTGAATGAGTTTAGGATTACTCATGCGTGCAAATTGCTTTCTGAGACTCCGAATACAATTGCCCATATTAGTTATGAATGTGGTTACAATAATTTTTCTCACTTCAACAAACATTTCAAACTGTATACCAGCAAAAATCCGTCTGCGTATAGAGACGAATTCAGAAGAGTTGTTAACTAAGCACATGCCCTAATTAGCCATTGAGAAAGAGATTATTAGTATTTTGATGTTTCAAAATTTCTTTCCTATGATATTTCATACTTTTCGCTTTCTTCCTTTTATGATTATTGCTTTGATTATTGTTCCAATTGGATGTAATGAAAAAATAGAAAAGCAAGAAAAACCACAACCTGTAAAAGAAGAATCTTCTAATGACTCTGCTCCACTCAAAGCACTTATCATAGATGGGGAAAACAATCATGGCATCTGGCCTAAAACCACCATGATGATGAAAGATTTTTTAGAAAGCACTGACCTTTTCAATGTTGATATCAATAGAAAAGCATTCACTTGGCAAGGACCTCATCACAATGTAGAAGTTGATGATAATTATAAGATTGAAGAATTACTCAAGGATTACCCTATTGGTGAAAAAGAGGTAGGAGAAGCAGTTACAGAGCCTGTAGCTGATCCTAATTTTTCTCCAAACTTTTCAGAATACGATGTAGTCATTAGTAACCTTGGATGGAAATCTACTCATTGGAATGATGAGACAAAAATGGCCTTTGAAAAGTATATGGCCGATGGAGGTGGACTTGTTATAGTACATGCAGCCAATAATTCTTTCGGTGATTGGGATGAGTATAATCAAATGATAGGACTTGGTGGCTGGGGAGGCAGGAATACAGAAAGTGGTCCTTATGTATATTATGATAAAATTGGTCAAAGAATAGATGACCCCTCAGAAGGGCAATGTGGATCTCACGGTCCTCAATTTGAGTTCAAGATTACTACCCGATCTCCTGAACATCCCATAATGAAAGACCTCCCAACAGAATGGCTACATACTAAAGATGAGCTTTATGATCGCCTCAGAGGTCCTGCAAAGAATATGACAGTACTTGCAACTGCTTTTTCTGATAAAGAGGGCAATGGCCCTCCTTGGAATAAAAATGTAAAAGGATCAGATCGTCATGAACCAATGTTATTCACCATTGAATATAAAAAAGGTAGAGTCTTTCATACTGCTTTAGGGCATATGGACTACTCAATGGAATGCGTTGGATTTATTACCACTTTGCAAAGAGGAAGTGAATGGGCAGCAACTGGTAAGGTATCACAGTCTGTTCCTACAGATTTCCCTACATCAGATAATACCAGTGCCAGGAATTGGACCTTATAGCCTTAATTAAGCTTTGTTATGATAGCTAGGTATCTCAAGTCTTTGGATCTTTTGAAAGCATTTCAGAATTTTCCTATAAGTTCTTTATTGGCTGTTATTGCTACTTTTTCAGTAATTTTCTTTGTTGACTTTCCTGAAAATAATGCCCTTGGAAAAATAGTAGCTGCTGGATATTTATCATTTCTTTCTGCTATATCCATCGAAGTATATAAGAAACTATCTGGAAAAATATGGGTCCTCATTGTTCCATTTCTAGTTTTCGTTGGGTGGTACTTGTATTTACCTGAGGATATTAATAATATCCCAAAATATTTGGAAACAACATATGCCTATAGGTATATGGGAACGATCCTTTTACTTCATCTATTTATCTCCTTTATTCCATACCTACAACCATCTGCAGAAGAAGATTTTTGGGAATATAACAAACATCTGTTTCTTAGAATCTTTGAATCTGTACTATTCAGTCTTATCATTTTTGTTGGACTCTCATTGGCAATTTTGGCCATTGACAAATTGTTCGGAATTAATGTTGATGGAGAATGGTATGCACGTCTCTACATTTTCCTAATCGGCATTTTTAACTCTATCTACTTCTTAAGTAAATTTCCAGAGATAGATTATAATGGAAATACAGAAAAACCAGCTAGTGCTTATCACGTTTTTTCGCAATACATATTAATTGGAATCTCGATTATTTATCTCATATTATTATATGCCTATGCATTAAAAATATTGATGGAAGGTAGCCTCCCGAAAGGTTGGATCGGATATCTTACATTATGCTTTTCTGTAGTAGGGATATTGACTTGGCTGCTTAATTATTTTAATCCAAAATTTAGTGCCAATCGAATCACAAAAGCCTATGTTCAACAATTCTTCAAATTATTATCCTTACCTGTCATTATGCTATTTGTCGCTATTGCCGTTAGGCTCAGTGAATATGGCATTACAGAAAATAGATACATCGTAGCATCACTTGCCACTTGGCTAGGAATACTCTCTTTGGGTTATGGATGGATTAAAAGATTCCATATCAAATACATCCCGATTTCATTTGCAGTATTTGTTGCACTAGCCACCTTTGGTGGCCCTTTTGATATGTTCAATGTTAGCTTGAGGAGTCAAGCAAATCGATTACAAAACTTTTTAGTGGTAAACGAAATATTAAAAGATAGAAATCTCGATATTTCTGCAGTTGATGAAATGAATAACACTCGAAAATATGAATTGAAAACAGCGATAAATAATTTAGGCAATAGGTCGAACTTTCAAATAGTCGATCAATGGGTAGATGAATCATTATTTGAAAAATATGATAAAAGTTCTGATAACAATAAATCTAGTTTTCTAAATAAAAAATTGGGGGTGGCTCAAGCTCAAAACACAAAAATTTCAGACAATACATACTTCAACCTAAATTCTAAAAACAACCAAAAAATAAATGTGAAGGGATACAGCACTATGACGTATTGTCGCATAGCACTAGAAACTTTAGCTGAAGAAAGAGCTATTAAAATAGTAAATGGACATCAGTTAGAATTAGAAAAATATGATATGCTGTCCATAAAAAACCTAATACTTACTCATCAAGGAGACAATACAATTGATATTAATCAATCTGAAATGACACTCAAATTCAAAAATCAAACTGATTCTGCAAAGCTTCTTTTAGAATATATTCATGGAAAAATAGAAGTTGGAAGTGTTTTGATAGAGGGAGGTCAAGGGTGGTTATTAGAAAGTGAATAACCAATTGCTATTAGTAAGAGGAAGTGCAAAGGTTTATTGCAATAATTTAACAATCACATCTTTCTGCCCGGATTAGCCTTTACAAAAGAAGACCAGTTTTTATAGGATGTCCCTCCAGAAGAGACATTTCCTTTTTGTTGAAAATGACATATTGCAGTCGCCAAAGCATCGGATGCATCCAAATACTTTTGATCAATTTTGATTTTCATTCTTTGTTCTAACATTGCATGAACCTGTTCTTTTGATGCATTTCCGCTTCCGGTAATTGCTAATTTAATTTTCTTAGGCGCATACTCAAAAATCTTAAGGCCCATAGTCATTGCTGCTGCCATTGCTACTCCCTGTGCTCTTCCCAATTTGAGCATCGATTGTACATTCTTCCCATGAAAAGGTGCTTCAATTGCTAACTCTTGGGGCAAATAAGACTCTATAACATCTTGAAGCTGAAGAAATATTTCTTTCAATTTTGTTTGGTGATCTTCAAATTTCGTCAACTTAAACACTCCATAGGTAATTACTTTAGTCCTATTACCATTTACTTCTAGCACAGCATATCCTGTGATATTTGTACCAGGGTCTACACCCAATATTTTATATGAAGAATTCATAACTCGTGCCACATTATGCGGTATTTTTTGCAATGTATAGCGAATAGTTTTAATATGTGATTTTTGAAGCCAATTTGAATTTTATAAAGTGAATTTGCGTTATTACCCTATCAGATCATTTGTTTATGAGTTGGATTAAAACCATAGGATATATAATTCTCTTTGTTTTAGCATCATTCGGGTTATGGCAAGTATACTCGACATTCAGTGGGTTTTCCGAAAACAAAACTGACGAAAGTGGAGAGGTTCTTTTAGAGCATATCCAAAAAGTAATGAAACTTATAGCAATAGAGGGTCAATTCGCTGAAATATATAATTACAAAGATTATGTAGGTTATGATATTTGGCCTTTGAGAAAAACCGCGCTAATAAGGGTGAATGCAAAAGTATCAGTAGGTTATGACCTAAATGAAATTTCAATTTCTAAAGATGAGTTAACTAAGAACATAACTATTTCAAAATTTCCAGAAGCAGAAATTCTTTCCATTGATCATGACCTAGATTATTATGATATACAACAAGGTTTATTCAATGTAATAACTAATCAAGATGTAACTAAAATGAGTGCCCAAGCCAAAAAATTTATTGAAGAAAAAGCCCAGAATAGTGCCCTCTTTGATCATGTACACACTCAAAAAGAGGAAATCATTAAGATGCTCGGTTATATGATGACGGATTCAGAATGGAATCTGGTAGTTGAGTCTAAAACTTTAGCGAACTAATACAGTGAATATTCATTTTCCAGTATAAAATCCCTTCACGTTTAATTATTCTCCTATTTTTAGCTCTTATAAGTAGAGATCACTGAAGAAAATTCTGTTTTGGAAATTTTTGATCTCTTTCATTTAGATTAAAAAAGCTATGAATAAAACTTTCTTTGGACACCCGTTCGGGTTATCTACACTGTTTTTTACGGAGATGTGGGAACGATTTTCATTCTATGGTATGAGAGCCATACTCATCCTCTTCATGACTACAGATAAAGTCCAAGAAGGACTAGGTCTAGATACTGAGACAGCCGGAGCAGCATATGGTTTATATACTGCATCAGTATATCTACTATCGCTCCCTGGTGGATGGGTCGCAGATAATATAATAGGTCAACGAAAAGCCATTTGGTATGGTGGAATACTCATCATGATTGGCCATGCCATTCTAGCAATACCTGCTGGAACCACAGTATTCTTCTTAGGATTAGCCTTTGTTGCTTTAGGTACAGGTTTCTTAAAACCTAATATAAGTTCAATAGTAGGGAGTTTGTATGGAGATGACAAAGGAGCACGCAGAGATGCTGGATTCTCAATTTTCTATATGGCCATCAATTTAGGATCCTTTTTTGGGCAAATATTTGTACCAATTTTGGCTTCATATAATTGGCACATGGGCTTTGGGCTTGCAGCAGTAGGGATGTTCTTTGGATTGGTATATTTTAGAAAGACTGAAAACGAAAGTTTTGGAGAAATTGGCCTACCACCGAAGAAAGAGAAATCAGATTCTGCAAAATCAGTCAATCCAATTTTTAAATATGGAATACCGGCATTATTAATTGCAACCTTAGTAGGCCTCCAAACTACTGGCACAGTTAATTTGACCTCTATTATTGGAGTTGCAGAAGCCATGAAATATGTCATTGTACTTATTGCATTATTCTATTTTGCATATGTTCTATTAGCAGGAGGACTGGAAGGGCCGGACATCAAAAAAGTGTTAGTCATTGTGCTTCTTTTTATTGGTGGAGCTACATTCTGGAGCGGATTCGAACAAGCAGGATCAGCTCTTAATCTATTCGCTAGGGATTTTACAGAAAGAAATATATTAGGATGGTTGATGCCTGCAGGTGTACTTCAGTCTGCAAATTCCTTCTTCATCATTATTTTTGCTCCAATTGTTGGGGCTATGTGGGTATGGTTAGCCAAGAGAAATCTCAACCCTAGAACACCCGTGAAATTTGGACTTGGACTAATATTACTTGGAATAGGTTTCTTATTCATGGTCAGTGCAGCACAAATTGCCACTTCCGGAATGAAAGCGGGGATGTTTATGTTAATTCTCACTTACTTTTTTCATTCAATTGGTGAGTTATTCGTAAGCCCTGTTGGATTAAGTAATATGACAAAGTTGTCGCCACCGCAATACACCGGGCAAATGATGGGACTATGGTTTGTAGCCACTGCCTTAGGTAACCTGATTGCTGGTACTTTTGGAGGGCATTTTGACCCATCGAATGTCCAACAAATGCCTGAACTCTTTATGACATTTGTCAAATTGCCTGTGGGTGTAGGTTTGATATTTCTAGCCTTTAGTCCAATTGTGAGAAGATGGATGGGAGAGATACATTGATTAAAATCTAAAAAAACAAATAAATGTCTGATCATAAACCATATATAGGTCCTGAAACTACCCTGCCAGAAACTACCATAAAGGCTTTCATTCTTGGAGCTTTATTATCTATGGTATTAGCCGCAGCAAATGCTTATTTGGGACTTTTTGCAGGTATGACAGTTTCTGCATCTATTCCCGCAGCTGTGCTGTCTATGGCCATTTTAAGAATGTTCAAGAATCATAATATTCTTGAAAACAATATTGTCCAAACTGCTGCATCAGCAGGTGAATCGTTAGCTGCAGGTGTAATATTCACTTTCCCTGCTTTAGTGCTAATGGGCTATTGGGCAGAGTTTAATTATTGGGAGACAGTTTTGATTGCGCTGTGTGGAGGTGTACTGGGTGTTTTGTTTACAGTTCCGCTGCGTAAAGCATTGATTGTAGAGCAAAAATTACAATTTCCTGAAGGTGTTGCGACATCAGAAGTACTTAAAACTGGAGAAAAGAAAGGAGGAGCAATTAAATTTCTCTTGATAGGCTCATTAATAGGAGCATTGGTAAAATTTTCTGAATCTGGTCTAAAACTATGGGAAGGCATCGCAGAAAAAGCCTCGATGCTCGGCTCTCAATACGGGTACTTTGGGATGAATCTTTCTCCAGCATTGATAGCCGTAGGTTACATTGTTGGAATCAATATAGCATTACTCGTTTTTGCTGGTGGGGTGATAAGTTGGTGGATTGCAATTCCTTGGTACATATCATCAAATGGTATTGATGTAGGAACAGGAATGGATGCAGTAAATGCTGGTTACGACATATGGTCTTCACAGATTAGATATTTAGGAGTTGGAGCTATGGTAGTAGGTGGATTATGGGCTTTAATAAAATTGAGAAAATCTATAAGTTTCGCTGTTAATAGTGGTATCAAAGCAGTAAGGTCTAAAGTCAATATTGCTGATATGCCCAGAACAGAAAGAGATACACCAATGAATTGGGTAATGATTGCTATTGTGGTCATGATCATCCCAGTTTTTTTAATCTATTTGAGAGAAATCCATGATGTGGCTATATCAGGAATGATGGCAATCTTGATGGTTGTTGCTGGATTTCTATTTTCCGCAGTAGCGGGATATATGGCAGGCTTAGTTGGCAGTTCAAATAATCCAATATCAGGAGTTACAATCGCTACTATTTTGACCGCAGCCTTGATATTAGTAGTCATATTAGGCGGGGATTCCGAGAAAGGACCAGCAGCAGCTATCTTAATAGGTGCTGTCGTTTGTTGTGCCGCTGCCATAGCCGGTGATAATATGCAGGACCTCAAAGCTGGGCACATCTTAGGTGCTACACCTCAGAAACAACAGATTATGCAAATGGTAGGAGTAGTCAGTGCTGCTTTGGTAATGCCTTTGGTTCTACAATTGCTACTGACAGCTTATGGTTTTGGTCCGGCCACTGAAGCTCAGCCCGATTCATTGCAAGCCCCACAAGCTACACTGATGGAATCTGTGGCAAGAGGGGTGTTTTCAGGTGATCTCCCTTGGGACATGATCTATATGGGAGGTGCTATTGGCATTGCAGTCATTTTATTGGATCTCTTTTTGGAAAAGAAAGGAAGCTCTTTTAGAACTCCTGTTTTAGCAGTGGCTGTTGGAATATACTTACCATTCGAATTGGACAGTGCGATAATGCTAGGAGGACTCATAGCATGGTTAGCACATCGTGGTCAGAGCAAAGAAAGTGAACACGAAGGAGGAGGGTTGCTATTCGCATCAGGATTAATCACTGGGGAGGCATTAATTGGAATTGCTTTAGCTATACCAGTAGCAATATATGGGTCTGGTGACGTGCTAAAGATAGCTGATAAGCCATTTGGAAGTATTCCTGGGATATTGGTAACAATTGCAATTTGTATTTGGCTATATAGAGTAGCCCGAAAGAAATTTTCTTAGACTTTTTAAAAGAAAAATGATGCCGAATGCCTCAAGAGGCTATTTAGCATCATTTTTCATACTTAGCTTCTGCATAATCCATTGACGCTAATAGAATATCGCAACCCTCTTTTATTTGTTTTTCAGTGATAATCAGAGGTGGTGCTACTCTAAAACTTCTATCGTTAAATAAGAAGTAGTCTATCAAAGCACCATTTTCAATGGTATGATTTACAACGTGCTTTAGATATTTTCTTTTTGTTAATTCCACTGCCATCATTAGTCCGCTACTTCTTACTTCCTTTATAATATTATGCTGAAGCAAATCTTTCATCATGGCTTCTTTATTCGATACTTGATTAACTACATTTTCGTCAAGAAGTGCTTGTAAAGATGCATGAGCAGCAGCACATGACATAGGGTGACCACCAAAAGTTGTGATATGACCTAAAGCTGGATTTTTGATAATTGTATTCATCAGTGCTTTACTTCCTACAACTCCTGCAATGGGCATCCCTCCACCCATAGACTTTCCGATCAATATGAGATCAGGGGAGACACCATACTTCTGATGTGCAAACAAATGTCCCGTTCTTCCAAAGCCAGTCTGAATTTCATCCAAAATAAATAAAGCTCCTACCTCTTCGCATCGTTTTTGAACTGCAATCAAAAACATAATATCTGGAGGAATTACACCGGCTTCTGCTTGAACTGCTTCTATAATCACTCCTGCAGTGCCTTCAGTTATAAGGTTTACATCTTCTAAATGATTAAATTTCATATGGTTTATACCAGGTAGAAGAGGGTGATATGCACTTTTATAATCTAAGTCCGACCTTAGAGCTTCTGCTCCTTGTGTACTTCCATGATACGCATTGGTACAACTGATTAGTTCATACCTATTTGTTGCTTTTTTGGCAATCTTCATCCCCAACTCGACAGCCTCAGTGCCTGACATAAGATAGTAGACACTTTCATATTTATTTTTGAGTTGACGCAATAGGAGCTCAGCAAATTTTACTTGAGGAGATTGTACATGTTCTCCATACACCATTGTATGAAGATATTTTTCAGATTGTGATTTCAACGCACTGACTACCTTAGGGTGGCAATGCCCTAAAGAACTCACTGAGATTCCTGAATTGAGGTCCAGATATTTTTTTCCATCTCTATCAAAAATATACATTCCATTGGCATGATCTACTTCTAATAGAAGTGGAAGTTCACTAGTCTGTCCTACATTACTAAGGTAAAGTTGTCGGAGTGATGGCATTTTTCTATTTCATCTTTTTAGAGAATTTTCAACCAACTGAATTGAAGTGAGAGAAAACCCTGAAACCTAGTCACTATTATAACAAAGTCTTAACGACAAATGTAATTCTTCATAATAATATGAGATTATAACCGGTTATATTTGCACTATCCATGAACATTCGAATTTAATTCGTCCCACTTTTATATATTTAGAATTGACCTGGTGCAAAAGACACTAAGAAGATGAGATTTTTAATTAGTCTATTATTTGGTTTTGGGTTTTTAACGATGAGTTCTCAAGGAATTGATTTTTTTCAAGGCACTTGGGAAGAAGCATTAGAGAAAGCCACAAAAGAAGAAAAGTTAATATTCGTAGATGCATATGCAAAATGGTGTGGACCATGTAAGCGTATGGCAAAAAATGTGTTTACTCATCCATCAGTTGGAGAGTATTACAATGCCAATTTTGTAAATATGAAATTGGACATGGAAGAGTCAGAAAGTCGTGATTTTAAAAAGTCCTTTAGACCTTCCGCTTATCCAACATTGTTTTTTGTAAATGGAGAAGGAGAACTGGTAAAAAAAGTAGTAGGTGGAAAATCAACTCCTGACTTTATTAAATTAGGAAAAGGCATTATCAAGTCTTATGATCGAAGCGGTATATATGCTGAGAAATACGAAAAAGGCGATCATTCCTTTGAAGTAGTTTTAAGTTATATCAAAGCGCTTAAAAAAGTTGATAAGCCCTCACAAAAAATCACCAATGATTTTATTAGAGAAAATCCCAGTCTGACCAAAGAGGAAATGGCTACATTACTATATGAATCTTTAGTAGCTGCGGACTCGAAAGTGTTTGATCTCTTTGTTGATAACAGAGATTATATTGAAAAGCTTTTTACCAAAGAAAAAGTAGAAGAAAAAATAGAGGCAGCTTGTTGGGCTACAGTCTATAATGCTGTGGAATATGAAGTGGATATCCTTTTGACTGAGGCTAAAGAAAAATGCAAGGATTACCTCCCTTTTAAATCTAAAAGCTTTAATCTAGAATCAGAATATGAATATTATAAAGGAGTAGATGATGCGTTTAAAATGTCTGAAGCAGCCATAACAATGGCAAAAAAGCTTCATAAAAAAAATCCAGAGGTGCTTCACCATATATCAGAAGAATTATTGGCATATTCTACTGATGATAAAAACACACTGAATGCGGCGGAGAAATTGGCCAAAATGACGGTGGACAATGATAAAAAAAATCAGGATTACCTTCTTTCGTATGCAAAGATTTTACATAGCAACAAAAAGAGCGCTGAAGCTCTTAAATACGCTAAAAAATCTTTAGCCTTACACCTCAAGAAAGAAATTCCCGCTCAAGAAGTAGAGGAATTAATAGAAAGAATACAATCCATGTAAAGCGACTATTAGGAACTATAGATGAGACAATTATTATTCACTTTTTTGCTTTTCGCATTGAGCATCTACACTGTAGAAGCTAAGGGAATAAAATTCCACAATGACATTCTAGACGAAGCACTAGCAATGGCTAAAGCAGAAGGTAAATATGTCTTTATCGATACATATGCTCCATGGTGTGCTCCCTGCAAAAGGATGAATAAGGTCTTCTCAGATCCAAGTGTTAGCAATCTTTACAATGATAAATTTATCAATGTGAAAATTAATATGGATGGAGCTCTTGGTAAGGAGATGCTCATGAAATATGATGTAGTTTGGTTACCTACATTACTTATTCTGGATCAAGAAGGAAATGTCAAATATAAAATTGACAAAGAAGCTCAAGCCAATGAAATGATACAAATGGCTCATAATGCTTTAGATCCTAATTATAGGTTCTACAACAAGCCTACTTTGTCTAAATCTCCAATGGCAAATAATTATGTCAAGAAGGAATCACCTAGAGTAAGCAAACCTTTGACATATAAACCAAAAGAGAAGGAAGTAATACTAGGTGTCAAAGATGTACCATCTAAACCTGAAAAGATTCTATACGTATATGACGAAAATTCAAGTAACACCAATCCAGAAATGCTTTATCATGAGGCATATCTTCAGATGCAATTATTAAGTCCCAAGACAACAGCAGCAGCTCAAAAATATCTAAAAACTCAAAAAGACTGGAAGACAGAAAAGAACATCAAATTTATTTTTGACTTTACGGAAAATGTCCGATCACCTTTTTTCGAATTCCTTTCTGACAATCTTCCCCAGTTCTATGAATATGTAGGTCAAGAAAAGACTATGCAAAATCTTCAGATCATGGTTTATATGAGACTGAATAATGGGTATCCCAGACCTACGATAAAAGAAGCCAAAAGATTATACAAACTTATCGAATCAAAGAATCCAGAAGAAAAAGCCCACCTCTATTATATGCAAAGATTGAAACTAGAAAAAAAATGGATTGATCTGGTTCAACATTGTGATAATTATTTGAAAAATATCAATCCTATTAATATAGAAGTCCTTAAGGAATCTACATTGCTTAAAATAGATAAAAGCTTAAAAGGGCTACCCCAATCTCTTCAATTCATTGACTATCTCCTTAGCAAAGAAATAGAGGATTCAAATCTATTTATTTTAAAATGCAAAATCCTTAGCCATCTAGGTAAAAGCTCGGAAGCAAAAAAACTTGCAAAAAAGACTTTGAAGATCATCCAATCAAACGGAGAAGACTCTTCAGAAATAGAAGCACTATTAGCTGAATTATCTTAGAAGATTACTACATTTCGTTAAAACAAAACGAAATGACACCATTTATAGGCGAAATCTTAGGAACATTTGTTCTCATACTTTTAGGACAAGGCGTATGTGCCAACAATACACTTAAAGATACTTTAGGAAGAAATTCAGGTTGGGTTCTTATTACTCTTGGCTGGGCAGCTGCAGTATTTGCTGGGGTCACTGTATCTAGTGAAGCAAGTGGAGCACATCTTAACCCTGCCGTTACAATTGGATTAGCAATGGCAGGCAAGTTTGCATGGTCTGGTGTTGCTAATTACATCATAGCACAAATGATAGGTGCAATGCTAGGTTCTATGGCAGTATGGGTAATGTATCGAGATCATTATAATAGAACAGAGGATGCTGGAGATATTTTAGGGACGTTTAGCACAGGGCCTGCAATTCCGAATACATTCAACAACATAATTTCTGAGCTCCTAGGTACATTTGTACTTGTAGCAGCAGTATTATATGCTGCTGCTCCAAATTTCGTAACTGAGGGCGGGGTTACTCCTGGACTTGGAGCTGTGGGAGCATTGCCAGTAGCATTAATAGTATTGGCCGTAGGCATTTGCCTTGGAGGTACAACTGGATATGCGATCAACCCAGCAAGGGATTTAGGGCCTCGCATAATGCATATGCTACTACCAATAACTCATAAAGGAGATAGCAATTGGGGATATTCATGGATTCCTATACTTGGACCTATATTGGGCGGAGTTTTGGCTGGTGTCTTATATACTACGTTACTCTGAAAGTTATAGACCTATAAAATAAATTGGGTCGTCAGTGCTCATAGCATTGACGACCCAACTTAATTTATTCTATTCTTAATTCTCTATAACTGAATTGGATTAGAATCAAAACCTAATTCATTCCAAGTGAAGCCCCCTTTAATATCTCCAATATCCAAAGGCATCTTACCTCCAATATTATGAAAGGAGGATATTTTTGCCCCATTTGGCAGCTCCACCCAATTTTCCCAAGAAGCAGAAACTCCTCCGATAGGAATAATTTTAGTCCACATCTGATAACAATTAGGTAATCCATCATCATCTAAGTGCCATAGATATGAATCTCCTGGAGTGACTCCTCCACTGATATAAGTAACCATCAGTGATTTAGACCCATCTTCATTGGTGACTACTGATCTCTCCGTTCCATTATCAAAAACTTTAGAAGGTGCATTAAACCAGAATGAATCATTACACCAATATCCCCAAGCTGTTTTTACCAATTTATCGGCTGTATCTGAATCTTTGACTTCTGATCCATTTTCAAATGCTCTACCATTTACTTCATCCATCTTCAGGTGAACTTCATTTTCTCCCCATGAGATTCTAGAGGTATTATTAGTTTTGTCAAAAACATAATGATGCTCTCCCCTGAAACTCCATTTTACATATGGAATCGTGTCGAATGCAACATGGTTTATCGCTGTCAGCATTTTTTGAGCTAATTGTTCTGCTTCAGGACCTTTAACTCCTTGAGGCAAATCTTTTGAATAAATCGCCTTTAGAATAAAAAAAGCAGCGACTAGCAACACAATTATTCCTAGGAGTACTTTTAAAATAGTCTTTATGATTTTCACTTTTGTAATTTTGTTAGACCTCTAATATCGGCTTTAAAGCGAGAAATGTATAAATCAAAGAAAGTTGTAGTCGTTCTTCCTGCATACAATGCCAGTCAGACAATTTCCCAGACGTTTGAAGAGATCCCTTTTGACATTGTTGATGAAGTGATCTTATGTGATGACCATAGTACCGATGATACAGTCAAAATTGCCAAACAGCTAGGAATTAAACATATCATAACTCATGACCAAAACAAAGGTTATGGTGGGAATCAGAAATCACTATATCAAAAAGCCCTGTCCCTTGGAGGTGACATCATTATTATGCTACACCCTGATTATCAATATACCCCAAAGCTCATTCCTTCATTTGTTAATATTATAGGAGAGGATTTGTATCCAGTGGTTTTAGGAAGTAGGATATTAGGTAAAGGGGCATTAAAAGGTGGCATGCCTTATTATAAATACATATCCAATAGATTTTTAACTTTTGTCCAGAATATACTAATTGATCAAAAATTATCAGAATACCATACCGGATACAGAGCATTTTCGAGAGAAGTACTAGAATCAATAAATTTTATGAATAACTCTGATGACTTCATTTTTGATAATCAAATGCTTTCTCAGATTGTATATCACGGATTTGATATAGCAGAAATTACGTGTCCTACAAAATACTTTAAGGAAGCCTCAAGTATTAATTTTAAGAGATCTGTTAAATATGGAATTGGCGTATTAGGCGTATCCTTCAAACATTTTTTTCAAAGAAGAAGGATAGGTAAATTCAGAATATATGAGAAACCATTATGACACCGCAGTTCCCAGTTTTTTCTTCAAAGCAAACAATTCGTCTCTATACTGAGCTGCTGTTATAAAGTCTAACTCTTTAGCTGCCTTTTTCATCTTTTCCTCAGTTCGCGCAATCAATCTCTCGAGTTGATCCTTTGACATATAAGCTATTACAGGGTCTGCAGCAATGCTAATTTCTTCGGGTTCTTCATAGTATTTCTTTTTCTTTTTACCTCTAATATCAAGGATAGATTTCTTAGCTAATATCTCTTCTTTAGTCCTCATGATTGTAGTAGGGGTGATGCCGTGTTTTTCATTATAAAGCATTTGAATTGCACGACGTCTATTGGTTTCATCGATGGTTTCTTGCATACTTCCAGTAACTCTATCCGCATAAAAAATAACAAGTCCCTCCGAATTTCGAGCTGCCCTACCAGCCGTCTGAGTAAGAGATCTTCCATTTCTCAAAAAGCCCTCCTTATCTGCATCTAAAATTGCCACCAAAGACACTTCAGGTATATCTAACCCTTCTCTTAATAAGTTAACTCCTACCAGCACATCAAATCCTCCAAGTCTCAAATCTCTAATGATTTCCACTCTTTCCATAGTATCTACTTCAGAGTGAATATACTTCACTTTAATTCCCATTTTGGCCAGATACTTACTCAGTTCTTCGGCCATTCTTTTGGTAAGTGTGGTGACTAGGACTCTCTCCTTTACTTCTATCCTCTTATGAATTTCCTCAAGTAAGTCATCGATCTGATTGATACTTGGCCTTACCTCTATAGGAGGATCTAACAGGCCCGTTGGTCTTACAATTTGCTCTATTACAACTCCTTCTGTTTGTGTAAGTTCATAATCTGCCGGAGTAGCACTCACATAAACTACTTGATTAACTAAAGTTTCAAATTCATCAAAATTCAAGGGTCGATTGTCTAAAGCTGAAGGTAATCTGAATCCAAAATTCACTAGATTAATTTTTCTAGCTCTGTCCCCTCCCCACATTCCTCTCACTTGAGGAATGGTCACATGACTTTCGTCAATCATCATAAGATAATCATCAGGGAAATAATCCAATAGGCAGAAAGGTCTCGTTCCCGGTTTCCGACCGTCAAAAAATCTGGAATAGTTTTCAACTCCATTACAATAACCTAACTCACGCATCATTTCTAAGTCAAACTCAACTCTCTCCTTTATCCGCTTAGCTTCAATGAATCTTCCTTCCTGTTCAAAGAATTTTTCATGGCCATCTAGCTCATCTTCAATCATATGAAGAATCCCTTTCATTCTCTCTCTAGGGGCCACATAAAGATTAGCTGGAAAGATAGCGGCATGGTCTAGACCAATTATTCTTTTTCCACTCTCCAATTCTATTTTTTCAATATTCTCTATCTCATCACCGAAAAAAGTAATACGATATCCAAAGTCCACATAAGGTAAATGAATATCTACAGTATCACCGCGTACTCTGAAACTCCCTCTTTTAAAATCAGTCTCTGTTCTTGAGTATAGACTTTCTACTAGATTATATAGGAACCTATTTCTACTTAATGTTTGACCCTTTTCTATTCTAATTATACCACCACTTAGGTCATCTGGATTACCCATACCATAAATACATGATACAGATGAAACAATGATTACATCTCTCCTTCCACTCAAAAGGTTGGATGTAGCTCTTAGACGTAGTTTATCTACTTCTTCATTTATAGATAAATCTTTTTCTATGTAGGTATCTGACGAAGAGAGATAAGCTTCAGGTTGATAATAATCATAATACGAAACAAAGTATTCAATGGCGTTATCAGGAAAAAATTCACACATTTCGCTATAGAGCTGGGCTGTGAGTGTTTTGTTATGTGTAAGAATCAATGTAGGCTTTTGCACTTTCTCTATAACATTGGCCATAGTAAAGGTCTTCCCACTTCCGGTCACCCCCAAAAGGACTTGAGCACGGTCTTTGTCATTAATACCCTGTACTAACTCCTTTATCGCCTTTGGCTGATCACCTGTAGGTTGAAAATCTGAAACCAATTTAAATACCATATAAAATGCGCTTTTCTTTTTACAAATCTATGATTTTCGATCCCATGGAATGGGACTCACATCATCATGATCCAAAACCCGCTTACTATCACGATCTATACGCATTACTAATCCACAAGCAGGATCAGGACAGATTACTCTAGAATCTGTTTCCATCCAATCAGCAGGGTCATTTATTCTCTGTTTAGCGGGTAGTAGTGGAATTGTAGACTGTAGCGCAAACAAACAAAAATCTTTTTTTTCAGGCATAGATAGTTTTCCGCCTTTCAAATGAAAACAATCTCCTACTGTCATATTACATGTACAGAGACCATCAATCTTTTCCACAATAACTGTAAGGTCATACAATTCAAATTGATCGGCTTTAAGCTTTTTATTATTTGCCATTGTTTATCGCTGATTTATTATCATCATTCCTTCCAAATCCAAATAAGAGAGTCACCATCGTTATTATTAATAATGCCCAAGCCATAAAATTATAAAGACCTACTTCTAAAGGACCTACAGAAGCTATATCAAACTCTTGTCCTGTAGAAGTCATATTGGACATCAAGATTACGGGAATAAAATATGGGAGTAAAAAAGGAAAAATACAAACTACTAAGCTGAGAATATTAGCTCTTCTTACAGAAGACATGCCCTTTTTTGCTCCTACGTCATTAGAAAAGTCAGATGTCATTAGAATAGCAACTATACTATGCGTTGTCATCATCACTGCAGTCCAAACGGTCCCAGCAATCCACATCTCTCCTTGTTTTAGAGATTGGCTATTCTTTTCAGCAAATAAAACTAATCTCTCCATAATTTTACTTGCCTTAACCACTCCAACTAGTCCCATTAAGAGTATTGTGAAAAAACTAATACCTACAGCCCTATTAATACCATCTATAATAAAACTCTTTGCAACAAAATTCTCCAAATCAAGTGATAATAAATTTTCAATGGGCAACAACCCCGATATCAAGCCAATCACTACACCAAACAACAATCCATACATTAATCCATGGACTAAATGACATTCCTTTAGAAAAAGCCAAATAATTAAAACGGGGACTAGTAGCATTGGAATTCCACTAGGGTCACCAGAAATGGTAATACTTGTATCAATAGAATCATTACTGTGCATTTGAGCACTAATAACAAAAGCAAACATTGCAATAAATAGAGCTGGAATTATATACTTTATCCGACTCTTTACGGTCATACCAATATTCGCTTTTTGACTAAGTGCACTTGCTATTGTAGTATCAGAAATTGGGGCAGAGAAATCACCAAATGTTGCTCCTGCTATAACTGCTCCTGCTAATGTGGGAAGGTGAGCACCCATAAGACCTCCAGTAGGATATAATAGAGGCCCACAGATAAGTATTGTCGCAAAACTAGATCCTGTGGAAAGAGAAACAATACAACAGATGATAAATGTAGAGACAATGTAACCCGTATTACTTAGATTAGCTTGACTAGCCATCCAAGTCAAAGCTTCTACAAATCCAGTAGAGGCCATCAACACTCCGATAATTGATGCAAGTATCCAGGCTGTAATCATAATCATTACAATCCTCTCTGACATCCCATCTATAACAGCCTCACTATAACTTTTCTTGTTTTTGGATAGAATCAATCCTACACCTAAAGCCAAAATGAGTATAGGCCAAAAGCCTTTCTCGTCAGGTGCTCCTGATAAAGCAATAAAAATGACCCCGATAAGAAAAATAAAAAAAGGTGCAAGTGCACCAATAACACCTCCATAGAAACCTAATTCTTTATCAGGACTCGCTTTTTGAGAATGTAAATCCATTTATTAATTATGATTGATTGAGGTTATACTTCATAATAGACCCATGTCTTCCTGTTTTATCTCTCTCTAGATCATATACTGGACCGTAAGGTCCTTTACTATTTTTAGAAAAGATATCTATTTCAGAGATTTCATCTTCTGTTAATGTTACTGACTCTATCTTTTGAAGTTTTGCCAAATGAATACTATTTCTAGCTCCTACAATAACACCAGAAACTTTATTTTTTGACATAATGTACTTAATTGCCACCTCAGCAATATCAACTTCATATTTATCTGCAATAGCTCTTAGACAACTTAAGAGTTCTTGGAAATAATCCCAGTTCCCAAATTCGTCAATAATAAGCTTATACTTTGTTAATGACCTATTCTCTAATGGTTCCTTGGGTTCTCTGACACCTATATATTTATCGCTTAAAAATCCCCCTGCTACGGAGCCATAACACAAAAAAGAAAAATTATGATTTTTGGCAAGTTGTACTTGTTTTTTTTCTGGCCTTAGATCTAATGCTGAATATTGTACTTGGTGCGTGAGGATATCTACCCCTGCATCTAAGATTTTTTCCAGATGATAGGTATCAAAATTTGTGGCTCCTAAGAATGCTATTTTACCTTTCTTTTGTATTTCTGATAAGTGCAGAGCAGTTTCCACATAACCATCAAATTGATAATCCCACCAGGCAAATTGAACCAAATCCAACCTTTCCACACCCAGACGTTTCAATGATCGATCAATAACTCTTTCTGTATCCTCTTTTTTCAATGAGTACAGAGCGTCATAATCTGGAACGTATTTGGTATGAATTTGAATTTTCGATAATTCCTTCATATCAAATGACCGCTTATACTTTCTTAGAAATTTACCTATAAGTTCTTCTACACCCGTATAGATATCTGCACAATCAAATGTTGTTATTCCTGCTTCGACAAAGAGTCGCATATCATCTATAGCATCAGATTCATCTATGTTTCCATGCCCACCGGCCAAATGCCATCCACCTTTTATAATATTGGATATTGAATAATCTGGTTTTAGTAGAACTCTTTTCATTTCTCGATTAATCTTGTTTCCTAGTTATAATTTTAAGGAACTTATGATTGAATTTCTTGTTTTTGAACTTGATAATGATTACAAATCAAAACTAACACATGAAACTAAACCATAAAATTTTAGGAGAGGGCACTCCAATTGTAATTCTCCATGGGCTATTTGGCATGTTAGATAATTGGATGACTTTTGGGAAGGCACTTGCTGAAAAGTACAAAGTCATTCTAGTAGATCATAGGAATCATGGTAAATCACCACATTCAGATGAAATAAGTTTTGAATTATATGCTCAGGACCTCAAAGAACTTATAGATGATTTAAATATTCCAAGAGCCTATGTACTGGGACATTCTATGGGAGGAAAGACTGCTATGTATTTTGCTACAAGATATCCAAAATCTACATTAGGAATAATCAGCGTGGACATTGGTGCTCATGGTTATTATAAAGGGAATCATGACGAAATTTTTGATGCAATTCTACCGATAGACCTGAATAAATATGGAAGAAGAGGAGAGATAGATGATGCACTGAGTACTAAAATTTCAATTTTACCAACAAGGCAGTTCTTACTTAAAAATCTAAGTAGAACAGACTCTAGCTATAAATGGAAAGCTAATTTTCAAGTACTTCATGATCAATATGATGAAATAAGAAAAGCAGTTCCGGAAGGAAGTCTTTATAAAGGACCTTCTCTAATAATAAGAGGTGGTAATTCCCCTTATGTGAGAATTCAAGATATGGAATACATTCAATCCATATTCCCTGCTGTACTTTTAGAAACTGTAGAAAATGCTGGGCATTGGGTTCATGCAGAAAAACCAAAAGAACTATTGGGTATAGTCCATGACTTCTTGGAATAATTAAATGATCTCTTACGTTTACATTACACATTCATTCTTTCATTTACAATGTGATGAATGATTTCTAAGTCTTACAATAATTACCATCATGATGAAAAAGTACCTTCTCGCAGCATCACTTATTGGTTTGTTTAGTATTTCTGCAACTGTTCATAATAATGATAAACTCTTCGAGATATTAAAAAACATAGAAATCTTTACCAATATTTATAATGAGCTCACCACTCAATATGTAGATGATCTCGATCCTAACGAGTTAATGAAAACAGGCATTGATGCCATGATGAATAGTTTAGATCCTTATACTGTGTACTATTCAGAAAGTCAGATGACTAGTTATCGTCTTGAATCCGAAGGCAGATATAGTGGCCTTGGTGGGCAAAGTGCAGATATAGATGGAAAGGTAACAATAGTAGAATTATATGAAAATGGCCCCGCTCTTAAAGCAGGTCTCAAAGTAGGAGATGAAGTGACTGCTGTAAACGGAAAGTCAGCAGATGGCAAATCTTACGATGATGTGCTCCAAGTCATTAGAGGTATTCCTGGTACCGATGTAAGTCTCACCATACACAGACCAGTGAACAACCAAACGATGGATGTAACTCTTACAAGATCTCGAATAGAAGTACCCAATGTGCCATATAGCGGCTTCATTGCAGATGACATAGGCTATATAGCATTGACCACATTTACTAGAAATGCTGGAAAAAACATTGCGGGTGAATTGAGATCTATGAGAAAAAACAATCCAAATCTCAAAGGACTAGTCTTGGATCTTAGAAATAATGGAGGAGGGCTGTTGGCAGAAGCTATTGATATTGTAGGTATTTTCTTGCCAAAAGGATCACCTGCAGTAAGTACTAAAGGTAAGGTTATAGAAAGAGATCAATTTTATAATACAAGAAGAACTCCTGTAGATACTGAACTTCCATTAGTCGTATTAACTAATAAGAATTCAGCTTCTGCTTCAGAGATTGTATCTGGTACTATTCAAGATTATGATAGGGGCATTGTTATGGGGCAAAGAACTTTTGGCAAGGGCTTAGTACAAAACCACAGAGAAGTGGGATATAACTCACGTATAAAGCTCACTACATCTAAATATTACATTCCAAGTGGGAGATGTATTCAGAGTAGAGAATATGAAAATGGTGAGCCCAAATTTATTGCAGACAATGAAAGAGCAGTTTTTTATACAATGAATAAAAGGCCAGTTCTTGATGGCGGAGGAGTAGCACCTGATGTTGCATTGGATGCTCCTATTGATCCTCCTTTTATTAAAGCTTTAAAAAAGGATCACTTACTATTTAAGTATTTAAATGAATATGTAGAAAATCATGCCCTGCCAGATACTATTACGGATTTACAATTTTCAGCTTATGATGATTTCTTGGCATTTCTTGATAAATCTAAATTCGAATATGTCACAGCTACAGAAAAGAAATTCGCTGAATTAAAAAAGATATCAGAGCAAGAGGGGTATTTAAAAGGGTTTTCAACAGACATCACAGCTATAGAACAAAAAATAGCAACGGAGAAAGAAGATGATAGACAACAATACAAATTGGAGGTCATTGATCTTCTTGAAGAAGATTTAGCTCAAAGATTATTTTACCATGAAGGCGAAACAAGGCAAAGGTTAAAAGATGATTTGGAAATAAACGAGGCTATTAGCCTTCTAAATGATTCGCAGCGGTATCGTGATCTATTAAAAGAGACAGATAAATAGCCTTGTCAACAAAAATACTTTGCATAGAGTCGAGTACTGATGTTTGTTCAGTATGTATATCTGTAAATGGTAAGTCAGTTGGACTAAAAGAATTCAAAGACTTTAAACATTCATCTCACCTTTTGCCCCTAATTTTAAACTCACTTGAAGAATCTGATATAGATAAGAAAAGCCTTAATTCCATTTGTCTCAGTAAAGGGCCTGGATCTTATACTGGACTTCGAGTTGGGTCCAGTACTGCAAAAGGGTTAGCTTTCGCATTGGACATTCCTCTTATTGCTATAGATACTTTAAAGGCTTTGGCCAATGGTCTAATCACGAATATCAGTCTAAATGATAATGATGTGATAGTAATGCCCATGATAGATGCAAGAAGAGATGAAGTATATACGGCTAAATATTCGACTTCACTTGATTGTCTTTTACCAACTCAGCCTCTAATATTAGATCACTTTTTTTTAGATCATTTAGATCATCATCATAGGATTTATATATGTGGAAATGGTGCACAAAAAGCAACATCCATATGTGAGGGTCATTCAAACGTAATGATTCTTCCTACTCAATGTTCTGCCCAAGACTTATGCTCTTTAAGCCAATTAGCATATGACCAAAGTCTATTTGAAAATCTAGATCACTTTGAACCTAATTACCTTAAACCACCAAAAATCACTAAACCTAAATCGCCGTTAATATAAGGGTGAACTAATTTTTAATACAAATGGTTATAGTAAGTAGCTGATAATGTGTGCTTTTACACATTATATATTTGTAATATGTATGTCATTTTAAAGAATAGAGAAGAATCAATTCCATTATGGCACAGAGTTTGGTTTATACAGGATGTTACTGCAACTGTTAAAACCGTATTAAAAATATGAGGAATAAGAAGGAAGATACGATTTCATTAAAAAAAGGTCCAAAAGAAGTAAAACTGGACTATGCTGACTTAAGAAAAGCAGTTCTCGTGTTGAGAGCCGTTAATCATAAATTAAGACAGCGTATTATAGATCTTTTGGAAGAAAGTGATACTATGACTGTTACTGATATTTATATCAAATTAAGATTAGAACAGTCTGTTGCATCACAACATCTTGCTATACTCAGAAGAGCTGGGGTAGTAATTACAGAAAGACAAGGAAAGTTCATCTATTATAGCCTTGATCAAGACAGACTAGCTCAGATATCTGGACTAGTAGAAGATCTTGCTGGATAGTGTGAATTCCCCCCTCACTTTCCCCCCTTTTATTCTCTCCTTTTTTACCCACCTTACCTTCCAAAGAACATACGTTTTCATTCATATATAAATTTTTCTTAATATAATTTTGTCAATCGAATTATATTTGCCATCTTTGTCTCAAGGTCGATTGATAATAAGGAAACTAATAGATGAAACGTACTAAAGTAACGTTTAGCGAAGCTAAACTGAATTATTCTTGTGATCTAATGCGCGCACTTGCACACCCTTTGAGGTTGCGCATATTGGAGTATATTGACGATGAAGGTGAGACTAATGTGAATAAGATTTACAGGTCACTGAATATTGAGCAATCTATCACTTCCCAGCATTTAAGAGTTCTAAGGTTAGCTGATGTTGTGCAATGCGAAAGAGAAGGCAAAATGGTAGTCTACAAGATCAAGTATGATGTAGTAACCAAAGCTGAAACAGCTCTCAATAACTTTTTAGCTAAAGAAAAAGAACTAACTAATAGGGTCTGATTCTACTTTTGGCAATTCTTTTATTTCTACTTCTTCCTTTTTTGTGGGTTTGAACAGGAAATTATGATAGAATAATATGATCATAAGTACTCCAACGGTTATTGAAGAATCAGCAACGTTAAATACAGGTCTGAAGAATTCGAAACTATCACCTCCAAAGAATGGTAACCATTGGGGCAAAGTAGTATCAACCAATGGAAAGTAAAACATATCTACTACTCTTCCGAATAAAAAATCCGAATACCCTCCTGCATCAGGAAACATCTCAGATACTACATTTGTATGTATTGGCGAATTAGAAAATATAACTCCATAAATAGCGCTATCAATTATATTCCCGATAGCCCCAGCCAAAATCATAGAAAATGCTACAATTAGCCCTTTGGGCTCTTTTGCTCTTATTAAATCCATTAATAAATAGATTAAAAAGCCGACCATTACTAGGCGAAATATACTTAAGAGAATCTTTCCACCTCTTGGGCTTAAAATAATACCCTTACAATTCCCATCGTCTCCTCTTACACCAATGCATTTATTACCAAAGGTGATACCAAAAGCCATTCCCTCATTCTCAATAAAATGTAGCTGAGCCCAATCCTGACCAGCAATTTTATAACTTTCACCATAGTGAAAATTAGTTTTGATGTATATTTTAAGAGCTTGATCTATTACTAATACTGATAATAGAACTAAAAACACAAGATAGGTCCGCTTCAAATCTCTATAATTTGAAGCAAAAGTATGTAAAAGACTAGATAGAATATATCTGAGAACGAATTTAACTAAGCTCTAGCTTCTTTTGCTTTTATGCTTAATGTGGCATGAGGTACAGCACGTAGACGTTCTTTAGAGATTAACTCACCTGAGTCTCTGCATACGCCATAGACCTTGTTTTTAATACGGAGACTAGCATTTTCAAGATGGTGTATTAACTTCCTTTGTCTACTGGCCATGGTAGATATTCTTTCACTTTCCACAGTTGAGGTACCATCATCCAAGCCTTTTAACTTAGAATCATTATTAGCACCCATAGCCTTGATTTGGTTTAGGTAATATTCTAATTGCTCTTGAGCTTGGGATATTTTTTCATGGATTAGTTGTTCAAATTCAGCAAGTTCTTCATCGCTGTATCTTTTTGTGATTTTAGTAGAATTACTCATAGCCTTCAGTCTTATTGATTATTAGGACAATTTTTTTGCCAAAAAAGTTCCAGAGGTCACAAAAAGACTTTAATCGTGTAATTTTTATAAGAAACTAGCAACTTTGGCATGAGCCAATCTGTCTAGTTTAGTTTTTCCTCAAGAAATTTTCCTGTATATGACCTTTTGACTTTTCTCAATTCAATGGGCTTACCTTGAAACAATAATTCACCTCCTTTACCACCACCGAGAGGGCCTAAATCAACTACCCAATCTGCAGATGAAATAACATCCAAATTATGCTCTACAATTAAAACAGTATGACCTGAATCCACTAACTGGTTCATAGCCATAAGTAACTTATTGATATCATCAAAGTGTAACCCTGTTGTCGGTTCATCAAATATGAAAAATGTATGAGGGGCTCTTTTTTCCAAAATTAAAAATGACGCTAATTTTACACGTTGAGCTTCTCCTCCTGATAGCGTACTCGAAGATTGTCCTAACTTGACATACCCAAGTCCCACATCATCTAGTGGTTTTATTCTTTTGTAGATTTCTTTTTGATCTTGAAAAAATTCCAATGCCTCTTCAATACTCATTTCTAGTATATCATGGATGTTCTTTCCTTGATACTTAACATCTAATACTTCCTGCTTAAATCTTTTACCTTTACAATCCTCGCATTGTAACTTTACATCAGCTAAAAATTGCATCTCTATAGTAATCTCTCCTTCACCTTTACAGTTTTCACATCTACCTGCATCTACATTAAATGAAAAATGCTTCGCTTCATATCCTTTGATCTTAGAAGATTGTTGAGCAGCCATTAGCTTTCTGATACCATCATATGCTTTGGTATAAGTCGCTGGATTGCTTCTTGATGACTTTCCAATAGGACTCTGACTTATCAATTCTACAGCTTTGATAAGAGTAAGGTCTCCTACTAGATCTTTATATAAACCCAATTTTGTTGTGGTAATTTCACCAATTGCATGTTGGAGAGCAGGATATAGGATTTTTTTTACTAGAGTTGTTTTACCTGAACCAGACACTCCGGAAATAACTGATATAGCATTTAATGGGATGGTTACGTCAATATTTTTAAGATTGTGCTGACGAGCTCCTTTAATCTCAATTTTGTTGGTAAATTTTTCTCTTTTCATACGATCTACACCCACTCTTCTTTCTCCACTCAGATATTCTTTAGTGAGGCTCTTTTTTAAAGATATCAACTTTTTGAAAGGTCCATTGTATACCACGTATCCTCCATGAATACCAGCTTTCGGGCCTATATCAATAATGTGATCTGCATTTCTGATAATTTCTTCTTCGTGCTCTACTACAATAACTGTGTTTCCTAGGTCTCTGAGATTTTTAAGAACCTCAACAAGCTTACTTGTATCCTTTGGATGTAGACCTATACTAGGTTCATCAAGAATATAAAGCGAACTTGTCAAATTGCTACCTAATGTTCTGGTAATGTTGATTCGTTGTGTTTCTCCACCGCTTAATGTGTTACTAATTCTATCCAAAGTTAGATATCCTAATCCTATGTCACACATCACACCGAGTCTTGCATTAATCTCTGTGAGCAATCTATCAGCTACTTGACTCTGATAATCATCTAGGTTTATATTTTCAAAAAATTCTTTGAGATCTTCTATCGGTAGATTGATTAGATCTGTTATACTTTTTTCAGCAATTTTTACATAAGATGATTCCTTTCTTAATCTTCCTCCTTTGCATTCTCCACAGACTGTTCTACCTCTATATCGAGCCAACATCACCCTATTCTGAATTTTGTAAGTCTTTTGTTCTAATTCCTTGAAAAAATCATTAATTCCATCAAAATGTGAATTTCCAGTCCAGAGTAATTCGTATTCCTCTTTTGTGAAGTCTTCTATTGGCTTGTGTACAGGAAAATCAAAGTGATGTGCCGCATTGATCAATTGTTTTTGAAACCAGCTATTCTTTTCACCTCTCCAACATACTATAGCTCCATCATAAACAGAAGCCGATTCATCCGGAATTACTTTTTTAGGATCTATGCCCAGGACTTTTCCATAGCCTTCACATTTTGGACATGCACCATAAGGGTTATTGTAATTAAAAAGTTGGTTGACAGGTTCTAAAAATGTGATGCCATCCATTTCAAATCTATTATTGAAACTTCTAGTTTCAGCTTCCACTATCTCAATTGTACACTCACCTTCGCCTTCATAGAATGCAGTATTTATACTATCTGCAATTCGCTTTTGATTTTCCTTATCATCATTAATACTGAATCGATCAATGAGAATTTTTAAATGATCAGCTACATCTCCTAATGTCATTTTAAGTATGGCCGCCTTTGAGTCAAGGATATCTTCTATTTGCACTAATTCACCATCCCGTTGGACACGAGTGTACCCTTTTTGAAGTAATAACTCCAATTGCTTTTTAAGCAATCTATCATGATATCTTTTTACAAATGGCGCAAAAAGTTGAGCTCTCTTACCTTGATGTCCAGAAATAAAATCTGTTACATCACTCACATGATGCTTTCTTACTAAATCCCCAGAAACAGGGCTATAAGTACGGCCTGTAGTAGCATAAAGTAATCTCATATAATCGTAGACTTCAGTCATAGAACCTACTGTAGACCTATTATTTCCAGTGGTAACTTTTTGCTCTATAGCTATAGCTGGAGCAATCCCTTTTATAAAATCAATTTCTGGCTTTTTCATCCGGTTAAGAAACTGTCTTGCATACGAAGAAAGGCTTTCTACATAACGCCGTTGTCCTTCAGCATAAAGGGTATCCATAATTAAGGAAGATTTACCTGATCCTGACACACCAGTAACAACTATCAGTTGTTTTTTGGGTATTAATAATTCAATATTCTTAAGATTATTAGATCTTGCACCCTTAATGTGAATAATTTTCCGTGTATCTATTTCCTTCACAATTTCTCTCTAAAAAATTCCAAATGTACCGTAAACAAAGGACTCATGATATGAATTTCGAACATATCGGAATTTTGCTAATTAGTTAAAAAAAAAAAGAAAATATATACTTAGGGTTGATATAATAGAAAATCTCCTTTTTATTTGCTCTATGTCTTTTGACATTAGAGATTCTTTTCATATTTTTGTCGTAATTAAAATATAGATTGCCTATAGTCTGAACATCTACTCTTAAAATTTATAGCAAATATTATTTAGTCAATCTAAAATGCTTTAGAGTATGAATGTTCAATCCCTTTCAGAGAAGGATCTTATCAACGGTTATTTAAAAGGTAATGAGAAAGCTTTCGAAGTATTGCTTACTCGTCACAAGAATAAAATATACACTTCAATTTATTTATTTGTAAAAGATCATGATCTCGCAAAAGACATCTTTCAAGAAGTTTTCATAAAAATTATTGATACTCTGCGCAGAGGAAAGTATAATCATGAAGGTAAATTCCTTCAATGGGCTATGCGAATCTCATATAACCTTTGTGTAGATTACTTTAGAAGATCAAAAAGAAGAACTAAAGTTTCTCCTTCTGAGACATTTGACATCTTTGATGTTTTAGAGGTCAAGGATGACAATATGGAGACAACTATCATCAAAGATCAGACGTATACAGCTATAAGAAACCTTGTAGACCAACTACCCCCAGAGCAAAGAGAAGTAGTTATTTTAAGACATTATGCTGACATGAGTTTTAAAGAAATAGCAGCTCTAACAAGAGTAAGTATAAATACGGCTCTTGGAAGAATGAGGTATGCACTTATCAACATCAGAAAATCGATGGAAGAAAGTGGTGTCAAACTTCATTCATATTAAGCAAAAGAGCATCCATTAAATCGATGTTTTTTAGATTGTTCATTTAACTGAACTATTCAAACTCAATTTATTAAGAGGAAAATTATTATCCTAAAATATAAAGGTTATTTTAGAGATCAAATGACCTTTTTTTATTGTTTTTCTTAGGGCCATTAAGTTCTGAAAATTACCAAATAGGCAGCGAAATTAAGAAGCTAATCGTTTTATGCGAGTATGAAACGATCATAAACCTCCTGGGCTTCTAAACTGTGTGAAAAAACTATAGTTACCGAAAAGATGCTAAATCCAGGAGGTTTACTTTTTCCCAAATCTTAGCAGTATTTGCTGCTCTATTTTAAACCTTGGCTAGTTCTCCTTTTAAGAAGTCTATTACATCTACTTCGATAGAATCCATTCCTCTTAATTGAGAAAGATACCACGAAACCCAATCTCCTAAATAAACCAAATACATTGCTTTTTCTATAAGGTCATTTCCTTTAGAATAAACATTGATAATTGTGTCTGTATATTTAGAAAGTATCTGTTGATTGATCTCTATTCTTACATTATTCCTTTTAAAATCATCATCATTTCTGAGATAAATCACGGCTAGGTCTTGATTCTTATCTCTCCACCCTACTAATTCATTATGGTTCATTTCAGGTATGACATGATGCCAGCATAGAGCTTTTGAGTTTTCATTAATTTGTTGTCTAAGTCGAACAGCCACTGATGACATTCTATCAGTTGTATAAATGATCGGGAGCTTATTGAACAATTTATCAGCTATCTCCTTAGCTTCTGTTTTTATAGCTTCTGACTTGGATTCAATAAGAGTTATTGAGCTTTTTATACTTTTTAGGCTTTCATCAGAAATAAGTCCCATTTTGAACATGACGCCCAATTGCTGAACAAGTGAAAACCCTAAGCATGCCCTGGGGGAAGGCCAGTCTCCTGGTACTTGAACAAAATCATAACCCTCTTCTTTTGCAATTTCAATTAGTTTTCCCCCCGATGATATAACAACAATCTTAGCTCCACTTTTTTCTATTTGCTCAAAAGAATAAAGGGTTTCTTCAGTATTTCCAGAATAGGATGATGCAATGGCTAATGTATTTTGATCAACGTATGCTGGAATGCTATACCCTTTACCTACGGTATAGGGTATTTTACATTCATCTCTGATGAATTCAGATACAAAGTCCGCTCCTATTCCAGAACCTCCCAACCCAGCAACGTATACTTTATGGATTTTATGGTCGTGAGAAGTTATTTTCGCTTTATCCGCAATTTGTAGTGCTTCTTCTAGCTGCTCAGGGAACCTGGCAATAAGTTGATCCATCATAATTTTTGCTTTCTACTAAGTTATTCTCAATATAGAATAATCTCTAATATGTGACTATTCAAGTCGCAAATATGATATAAAAAGAAAGGCCAGAATTGATTTCTTTTCACCTTATAATACAGTATGTTGATAAAGCAGTGCCATTGTATTAAATTAAGGCATCACTACTTACAAATAATGTCAGATCATAACGAACTGGGACGAAAAGGTGAAGAAATAGCTTGTGAGCTACTTTTAAAAAAGAGTTATAGAATTTTAGAAAAAAATTGGAGATATAAAAAAGCAGAAATAGACATCATATGTGAGAAAAATGGTGTTCTAATTTTTGTAGAGGTAAAAACAAGAAGCACCCTGAAATTTGGTATGCCAGAGGACTTTGTCTCTTCAGCAAAAAGAAGCTTAATGTTTGGAGCTGCTAATGCCTATATGTTTGCTATCAATCATACTTGGGAAATAAGGTTTGATGTGATTTCAGTGCTCATGAATAGTAAACATCCGCCTAAGCTTACTCATTTCGAAGATGCTTTTTTTAGCTAGAAAAGTATTCAAAAAGTCGTATTTTCTCCATCCAAAATAAATAGGTTATGGTTTTAAACGAAAGAAGAGAATTTGTAAAAAACACTGCATTACTTGGAGGTGGACTTTTTATTCCAAGTGCAATAACAAAACCATTTATTAGAGTTAATGACCGCATATTAAGAGTAGGTCTTATTGGGGCAAAAGGAATGGGATGGGGAAATGCCAAAAATGCTATTAAAGTTAAGAATGTAGAACTTGTAGCAATCTGTGATGTGGATCAGAATGTGATTAAAGAAAGAAGCGCAGAACACTATAAAGACAATTTCAAAAAACTGAAAACATACTCTGATTATAGAGATATACTTTCTGACAATGAAATAGACATTGTAATCATTGGAACACCAGATCACTGGCATTGTAAAATGTTTTGTGACGCTATAGATGCAGGCAAACACGTCTATGTAGAAAAGCCAATTGCGCTTACTATAGAAGAATGTAATCTTATGATAAAGGCTGCATCAAAAAGACCTGATCTAATGGTTCAGGTAGGCCAATGGCAACGAAGTGGGCCTCACTATAGAAAAGCTATCGATATAGTACAAAGTGAAGTCTTAGGACAAATCAGGCTCGTAAAAACATGGGCATATCAAGGGTGGATGGAACCCGTAGACAGTTATCCAGATGAGAAGGCCCCTGAAGGTGTAGACTATAAAATGTGGCTCGGTCCTGCACCTGATAGACCTTTTAATAAAAACAGATTTCATTTCAATTTTAGGTGGTTCTGGGACTATGCAGGTGGCCTTATGACTGACTGGGGAGTACATGAAATAGATATAGCCCTTTACGCCATGAAGGCAAATGCACCCAAATCTGTAATGGCTTCTGGTGGCAAACTGGCTTATCCTGATGATGCTTCAGAAACTCCAGATACATTACAAGCCATTTTTGAGTATGACAATTTTAATATGCTTTGGGAGCACGCCACAGGAATAGATGGAGGCCCATATGGGCGTACAGAAGGAATAGCTTTTATTGGGAACAATGGAACTCTGGTCGTAAATCGAGGGGGATATGAAGTTTATGTAGAAAGCACTCATAAGTCATATAGTGATCTTGGTCAACCAAAAATGGAATCTATCGCCAAATTTGACAAACCTCAGGATTTGAACTATCTCGCCCTACACTGGGAAAATTTTATTGAGGCTATAGATAAAAAAGATCCTTCTATCCTAAATACCCCTTTGGTTTCAGGTAGCGTTGCAGCTGTCAATGCGATGATGGGTAACATAGCATATCACACCGGCAGAAAAATTTATTGGAATTCAGACACATCGAATTTTGGGGATGATAAAGAAGCAAATGCTCTAATGACCAATGACTATCATCATGGTTGGCAAAAACCTAAGGTTTAGGACTACTTCCTCTGTATCTGATATTGGACAGCACTATTATTGATTACAAGAAACTTGTCGCTATTTACACTAAATATTTTTCGAGAAACAATTCCTTGAGGAAGTGGAAGTGATTCATGAGATAAGAATTCTATCTCTTTATTATCAAAACCTGATAAAACACCACCTCTTGAGGCCAAAGTTTGGCTTAGAACATGGCTGTTACTTCTATTGTTACCCACGTAGAACAATTCCCCAGTACCATACGAATTTTGTACCCAAGAAAAATCTTGAATATTACTGATTTGGCATTCTCTAGGCAATGATTTAATTATATATCCATTTTCATGCGATAAAACCACTATTGAAGAAAGAGTGTTAATGTACTTTGTCTCCATTATCTCATCCTCTAGTCTAATATCATCTATTGATGAAATTTGACCAAATTTTTGAAAGGATGGGAAAGTCTTTTTTATAGATGGAATCTGCCTTTGTAATGAAACCTTATCAGCAAATGGAATATTAATTCCAAAAAAATTACTGAAGACTATTGGGTCAATAAATGAATTGTTATCAAAATCAGATAAATAAAGGTTGATTTTACCTTTCTCTCCAATTTTAAGAGATGTGTTAAGACCAATATTCCCTAAGGCTAAATCTGGGTAGCCGTCCTTGTTAAAGTCTCCAGTTTCTACGCATCTAAATAATCCTCGAACATCTGGAATACCGATCAAAGAAGCAATATCATTAAAGCTACTGTCCCCGTTATATGAAAGAATTTTAACAGGCATCCAATCACCAACAAGGATTAGTTCTTCAGATCCATTATCATTGATATCGATCCACTGCGCCTCGCTCACCATTCCATATCTGCCTCTTTCAACAATTTCTAACCTCTGACCATTTACATTTTTAATGATAAAGCTTACAGGAGACAAACCAAATGCTCCAGGTACATTTCGGGATCCTACAAAGAAATCTTCAAAACCATCGCCATCAAAATCTGAGACAGCCACACATGATCCATTAGTGTGTGGCAGTGAAATTTCTAGTCTAAAAAAACTCCCTTTTTGATCATTGATGTAAAGCCGGTCCTCAAGGTTCTTATCCAATTCATTGTACTCATTTCCCCCACTTACTACGTATATGTCTTTGTATCCATCATTGTTGAAATCTATAATGGCTGCATTTACGTCTTCGTATCTGGAGTCAGCAACAAAAACAGGTACATTCGTTTTTGTAAATGGCACAGTTTCACCACCCCTATAATATGAAATAGGATCATTTTTTGCTCCTCCTATTAGAAGATCCTTAAACCCGTCTTTATCAAAATCTTCATAAATTGTTGCTGGACCCTCTTTGGAAAACTTATAAAGTAATAGTGGTTCATGATCTATATCGTCATAATCATTTTCTTTATGTTCAATTGGTAAAATGCTTAATGCAAAAGATCCTTTTGTTTCACCACCAGTCCAAGCTTCAGATCTTTTCTTTTCAAGAATGACATGTTTATTCATTGGGACCTTTTTCTCTACTTGAACACTACCATCAGACCATTTTATCAATATAGAGTCAATAATTTCTACTTCACTTCCTAACCCAAAATGCAAATAATGTGTAGATGATGATTGATATCCTCTAGCGGTAGTATACTCTTTCTTCTGAACCTTATCTCTAGTAAAAACTTCAACAACGGCATGTTTATCACCAGATAAATCAAAAGAAACAAAATGAGAATTAACCGTTAAGTTTTCTAATAGGCTAATTGGACCGTTCACATTATTACTGATGATATCTAAGTCTCCATCCATATCCAAATCAGCGTAAGCAGACCCATTAGAATAATTAGGTTTACCTATACTTGATTCATGAATAGCTGAAAATTTGAGGTCATTATTTTGTGTAAATAGGACATTTCGAAGTTTTAAAGTTGGCATTTTATTAATCAATCTTTGATTGAATTCGGCTGTTGATTCATTTTCGTTTTGCCTATTGGCAGGTGTGTTGATGTATTGTATATAGTCCAGGTCATTAGGTCTATTCACGATACCATTGGAAATGTAGATATCAGTATTTCCATTATTGTTAAAGTCTTGTAAGAGAACTGACCAGCTCCAATCTGATGCATAAGTTTCAGAAATGAATGCTTGTTCAGAGAAGCCATTCCATTTATCTTTCAATTGCATCATGTTTCGTGAATACTGGGTGTGATACCCAAAGTCCTTTTTGATTTTTACAATTTGTTCTGTATCATTTCCTCCTGACTTCATTAATATATCAGAAGAATAAGGCATCATATCAGTAGTGAAAATATCAATGAATCCGTCTCCATTAATATCTGCTGCATCCACCCCCATAGTGAATTGAGATGAATGGGTTATATAGCCTTTTATGTCTTCTGTAAATGTTCCATCTCTATTATTAATATAGATATAGTCATTTTCATGAAAATCATTCCCCACATAAATATCAACCCACCCATCATTATTTAAATCACTAGTTACTAAGCCCAATCCATAGCCAAGTGCACTACTATATATTTCAGACTTTGATGTATTATCTATAAATCTTCCTTCCTTCTCATTTATCCTATTCTCATAAATACGATCTCCAGATACTTCGTCTTTTTCTTCTCTTTTTTCTATGGAACCGTAGCTTTTGGTACTATGGACTGAGTGATTTAAAAGATACATATCTAAATCTCCATCTTTATCATAATCAAAAAATGAAGCTTGGGTAGAATATCCCTTAAAGTCTAACCCATACTCCTGAGCCATTTCTTTGAATGTTCCATCTTTCTGATTTATATAAAGTTCATTATGAACTTCTACAGAACTCATTTCGCTAACCTTGCACACATAAATGTCATTCCATCCATCACCATTTACATCGTCAATAGCCACCCCAGTAGACCAGCTGGGGATCTGAGATATATTTGAGTATTCTGTGATATTTTCAAACTGAAGGTTTCCTAAATTCTTATAGAGTTGATCTGGTTTTTGGTTTGCAGTTAGCAACACATCTTCTAATCCATCATTATCGATATCTCCTATACCCACACCCCCACCATTATTAAAATATAAGTATTCGATTATGTTATGTTCTGCTGAATATTTGAGATCATTTCTAAAGTCTATACCTGCTTCATGCGTGTTTACTTCTCTAAATCCTTTGCCTTTATTGTTTTCTAAAGACTCTGGGTCTTGTGAACATGATGTCCAAAAAAAAATTAAAATTAGACTACAAATAATCTCTTTCACAGAATGCTAATATTTATAAATGAGAACACCTTCATTATTTCTGGCAACGAAAAGTTCACCACTCGAACTAATTACATCTCGGACCTGTCCTTCTAGACGTAATCCGATTATCGATGGAGGTCGATAATTGAAAGAAGAATTGTTTTCATTTTCAAGAAATACTCCATAACTAGCATCATAGATGCCAGCTTCTGGTAGAACATGATATTGGTTTCCTCCTAGCACAATATCAATATCTCCATCATTGTCAAAATCATCAGATGCAACAGCAAAAATCGGTGCAAACTGAGCTTCTTTCGGTAATAAAACCATTTCAAAATTATAGTTGCCTTTGTTTATAAAAAACTGTGTTTCCAATTCAGTCGTCTCTAATACTTTGGTTCCATTTAACTCATCTTCTGTAAAAATAGTGTGAATATCAGCAGACTGATATGATTTAAAATCAGGAAACTTTTTCTTCAAGTATTTTAATTGATCCAGTAGATTGTGCCTTAGTGTGAATGGATAATCTTTTCCATCTGTTCCAGACTGAGTCAGAATTCCTTCAGGAAAGCCATTTTTATCGTAGTCATTAAAATACATTTTTAGAGGTTGGTCTCTTGAAGCCTCAAACCTGCTATTTGTTCCATGATTACCTAAGAGGATATCAGGTAAGCCGTCACTATTTACATCAGATGCATGAACCACATTGTACCATCCTGATGATGAAGTCAAAATTTCAATTTCTTTTTTCACAAATTTTCCGCCATCCCATTCCATTACCATTACAGGCATGAACTCACCAACAATAATAATTTCTTTATTGCCATTTCCATCTAAATCTACAAATGTGGCATCATTGATCATTCCAATATCTTTAACGAATGGTGCTTTTTCTGTAGTGACATCAGTAAAAATTCCTTCGCCATCATTTTGTAAAACATAACCACTGCATGGAGCTCCATACTTTCCGATTTTCACTCTTTCTCCTACAAACAAATCAATATCTCCATCGCCGTCAAAGTCATCACCAATCACAACAGAAGAACTTATATTATCAGAGGAATTTGGTAATTTCTGTTCTGAAATTGAAAATTTTCCTCTACCATCATTTATCCACAACTCATCAAATAAATACGGCGAAAATGGGCTAACATCAACACCCCCACTAGCCATATAAATATCCAAAAACCCATCTCCATTTGCATCAAAAAGCAATAAATCAGAATGTTCTTGCTCTAAGTTCAATTGATTTCCTAATGAAATAGCCTCATTATATCCCTTTGAATCTTGAAAATATATACTAGTGGGATACCCTTTAGATCCTGTGATAACCACGTCCTCAAAACCATTCAGGTCTAAATCTCCTAATGCCATATGAGGAGAAAGATTGCTTTTCATATGATATATCAATCGCTCTCTATTAAAGTCACTGTAATTATTTTCTTTATGAACATGAGCAAAGGGCGTAATCGCTGTAAAAATCATTGAGTCTATACTGTTCATTTTATTGGCTACTGCTATCGCATCGTCCTTTTGCTCAATCACTAAATTTTGATTGGTGCTGACACCATTTAATATTTGTTTTGTGAGATTTGGCCAATTGACTTCGATGTCCACAGTTTCGGTGTTTCCAACTCCAATCACGACTTTTTGATCCATACTAGATTGAAAACCTCTGGCTGATTGAACCTGTTGTTCAATGCTCAATCCATTATTAGATATAATTCGTACTTTACTTCCTATGGCATTGGTATTTTCTTCAATCCCCTTCAGCGCAATACTTATAAACCTGTTTGTTTCATTAAGGTTAGATTGATTTTCATATATAAAAGGAGGCATGTTTACATTGTTAACCACAAGATCAAGGTCGCCATCATTATCTAAATCACCATAAGCCGCTCCATTTGAAAAGCTAGGAATATCCAGAACATTTTGATGTGCGCGAACAAAAGAAAGGTGATCTTTATTGATATAAAAGTGATTGGGAATAGGATTAGAAGGGATAATATCAATAAGTTCTTTATAATTCACGCCATCATCATTGATGATAGACTTAATTACTTTTTCATTAGCTACGTATTGGAGATAATCCTGATTAGTTAAGTCTTGATATATTCCATTCGCAATAAAGAGATCTCTTAATCCATCATTATCCATATCAAAAAACAATGCTCCCCAACTCCAATCACTAGCTTCTACACCCGCATATCTACCCACCTCGCTAAATGAACCATCACCATTATTATATTGTAAGGTGTTCCTCGTAAATTGATGGTGATATCCATTTTTTACATTGTATTGATACTTATTCCAATCTTCGAAAGTAGTGACAGTTTTTAATCTATGAGGATCAGAAGGCAACATCTCAGTGACAAAAATATCGGCATTCCCGTCATTGTCAATATCAGCCATATCCGCTCCCATACTCGCACCACTGATTGATGTCATTTGCTCTGTAAGAACTTCAGAAAAAGTGCCATCTTGTTGATTCAAATACAAATAATCTCTTTCAAAAAAATCGTTGGAAACGTAAATATCCTCCCAACTGTCATTGTTTACATCTCCAACAGTTATTCCTAACCCAAATCCTATAACACTACCATAAATACCAGCATCCTCACTAACATCAATAAATTCTCTTTCATCATTTCTAAGAAATTTATCTCCACCTTTTTTATCCCGGTTTGGGCGCTCATCAGTCCGCAAATTAAAGCTTCCAATGGCTTGATAAGAATTGTTCAGAAGATAAACATCTAGATCTCCATCTTTATCATAATCAAAAAAAGAAGCGTGGGTAGAAAACCCATCGTCATTCAGTCCATATTCTTCACCTGATTCAGTGAAAGTCAGATCGCCGTTATTTATGAAAAGTTCATTCTCTTTATTGTCACCTTTTATGTCACCAGAATTACAAACATATATATCAAGGTAGTTATCAGCATTAATATCCACCATAGTAACTCCAGTGGACCAAGAATGGGAGCCTCCTACTCCCGATGAACTAGTGATATCCGAGAATCTATTGTTTCCAAGATTGATATACAATTTATTTTCCTTCAGGTTTGATGTGAAGTAAATATCCGTAAGACCATCATTATTGACATCTCCTAGAGCTACTCCACCTCCGTTATAATAATTTCGATATTTGTATACATTGAAATCTTGATCGTACTCTAATTCATTAATAAAGTCTATTCCTATATTTTCATTGTCTAGTAACTGAAACAAGGGTTGATCTACTACTTCATTTTTACATGAAATTAATGACAAAAAACTGATCAATAATAGGAGTAGTCCTGTTCTCATTTACTCAATTTATATCGATTGTCTTCTATTTTCACCACTACATCTTTAGAATCAAAAGGGTATATCAAAATTTGCCTATTGCCATCCACTTTTACATAGGTTTTTATTTGTTCTAATCCCTCATCTATTTCCATAAAGTCATTTCCCCCATAATTTTTCAAATAGTAACCTTTGAGCTTTTCAGCTAACTTGTCAGAATGGAATTCCTCGTTCCATAGTGACCATCCTAAATAGGAAAATCTCTTTCTGAATCCCCTCATCACTTTTTGTTCATCAAATAATCCATAGAAAAGCATTTCAACCCTCTCTGGTTCATTTGGAATCTCGTTTGGTTCCATTTCATATCGTACATATTCATTTTTTGGCCCTTGGCTTATTACTTTCCTTTTATTTAGATCCCAACAAATAGCAAAAAATTCCTTTTGTGTTTGCCCCATCTTCATATCAAATATCAAATCTTCATATACCTCTCCTGTTGCCAATTCAGATTTGACTAGCTTTTCATAATCCGACTTGCACGAAACAAATAATATTGTAATAATGAACATTATGACGACCCAGGTCCTATTCATACCTTATTCTATATTTTATCAAATTTTCACCATTTACACCTATGAGGAAATCATGGTCATCCACTTTCTGGATAAACCTTATTTCTCCAGTTATATTCAATGATTCTACATCACCAAACTCATATCCCGACTCTCCTTTCCTTCCAAGTATGACATGCCCCTGAGAAGCATCGTCCTTTCCAAATTGAGGTTTGTATAAAAAGTGATTTCCCCCTATTAAAACATCCAATAATCCATCATTATTAATGTCATCAACCTCAATGGCATGCATTGATGACTGTTGAACTTCTGCAGGGAAAGGAATGAATCTAAAACCAAAAGAGTCATTAATAAATACACCACTTCTTAACTCATCTAATGTTTTTACTTCTATTTTATCCAATAATTTTTGATCGAAAAGATCATCCATAGAGGAAGTTGAGTATGCACTATAATTAGGCACTTTTGATCTCAATTTTGGCAACTGAGACATGATCTCATCAAAATCATGAATTGGATAATCTTTCCCATTTATACTCAAAGCATGAATTTGTTCGCTTCTACCATTATCATCAAAATCTGAAACATAGAGTTTTAGATTTCTACTGATAAAAGAATTTAATCCTTGATTTGCTCCGAGAATATCTAGATCTCCATCATTGTCAATGTCAACTATATGGATATCTCTCCAAAATCCAGAAGAAGATAAAATCTCGCTTTCAATTGATACATCAACAAGTTTCTCATTTTCAATCCTAAATAACCTAATTCCCATCCATTCTCCAGTTACTATAATTTCTGGTTTTGAATCTCCATCTATATCATTAATTTCAATATCAGAGATCATGCCCAAAGACAAATTGTTCTCTTCTGTATCCGTTAACTTAAATTGACTATTCCCCAAATTACTATAGTAAAATATTCTAGTACTCAGGCCGTAAGTATCATCTCGAATTCTCTCACCTACTATCAAATCAACTAGCCCATCATTATTCATATCATTAGCAGCTATTGCTCCTGTGACAATTCTATCATCGAAAACAATTGCATCTTTCTTCAACTCATAAACGTCATCTCCGACATTCTCGTAAATAACATCATCCAGTTCCGTAGAATAAGGAGTAAACACTCTTGAACCATGAGCCATATAAACGTCTAAATCTCCATCATTGTCAGAATCAAACGGAAGTATATGGGTCACATGAGACCTGAAAGATGATATAAAAGATAAAGAATCCATTAATCCTGAAGACGATAAGACATTCCGGACTCCAAAGTTTTGACTTCCACCATAAAACAAAGACGGTGAGCCTTTGTGTTCCAAATATTTTGAAACTACAGGAGAATTAGAAGGAAGCATTGATGGAAGTAGTTTCTCTTTATTGAATTCATTGAATGGGCGAATTGGATATTGATAAGCAAGTGAATCAATAGGTCTAATATTTAGCGCATTCATTTCTTTGAATTCTTCACTCAATACTATTCCATTTCCCTTAATTATTTCATTTGATTTGTTTATTCGAATATTTTCAAATCTTTCTTTTGACCCATCTGTCCACTTTATAAGGACTTTATCAACATTTTCTGCCGATCCTAAACCTATGGTCAATTTTGAAGTTATAGTACTTTGGAATCCTCTATAGGGATTGTTAGTCGCATGAAATGAGAGGTCTTTGTTCTTCACTTCTGCCTCAGCTCCAATAGCATTTATATTATCTCGGTCACCAATTAAAACAAGATTTACAAAATTATTAGTAGCAGCATTTTCCAGAATTACAGCTTTGTCATTGATATTAGAAATGATAATATCTAAATCTCCATCATTATCTAAATCACTTAAAGTGCTTCCGTTGCTAATGCTTGACTTCATATTTGTCAAAGTCTCTGACTTGTCGCTAAAAATAAACTTATCATCCTGAGTGAAAAATGAGTTTTGCACCTTACCTGAAGGCATGATGTCAATAAGATTTTTTAGCGATTCTTGGTCTCTATTTTTAACTAGCTCTTGTAGACGTTGTTCATCAGCCATAAAAGAAAGGTAATCTCTGTCCAAAAGGTCCTTACCTACTCCATTACTGATAAATATATCTTTAAGGCCATCATTATTCATATCAAATATAAGTGGGGCCCAACTCCACTCTGTGGCATCAACACCTTTCATCCTACTCACATCAGAAAAATATCCACCATTATTTATATGAAGCATATTTCTAGGTAGCTGATGAGCGTATCCACTTTTTACTGATTTCTGGTATTTATCCCAGTTTTCATAAGTTGCTTTAGTTTTTTTCCTTTCAAGAGTACTAGGCATCATCTCAGCCACAATAATATCACAGTCGCCATCATTATCAATGTCGGCTGCATCAACTCCCATTGATCCTAACGAGAAACAACTAAAATATGAGTCTCCCACCTCCATGAAACCCTTACCCTCATCATTAAGATAGAAATAATCTTTTTCAAAAAAGTCATTAGCAACATAGATATCGACCCATCCATCTCCATTCAAATCACTTGTATTAACACCAAGGCCAAAACCAATATCACTTGTATATATTCCCAACTCCTCAGAATGGTTTTTATACACTCCGTCTTCATTTACAAGGAGCATGTTTCCTTGAGTCGAGCTTTTATCTCTTAGCCCTATTTGAAGGTTATATCCACCTACGGATCGAAGTGAATTGTTCAGTAGATAACAATCAAGATCTCCATCTTTATCAAAGTCAAAAAAGGTGGCATGAATTGAAAACCCTTTGATCCTTAATCCATACTTCTCCGCACTTTCAGTGAATTCAAAATTTCCATTATTTATAAAGAGTTCGTTATAGCGCCGAGGGCCTTCTGGCGGCCCAGCTTTGCATACATAGATATCTTTAAGGCCATCTTGATTTATATCCACGATACTTACACCTGTACTCCAACTTCCTGTACAGTTTAAAATTGGACTTGATTCAACTTTTTCGAATTTCAAGTTTCCCAAATTTCGATATAAAGCATTATCAACTTGGTTTCCAGAAAAGTAAATATCCTCTAAACCATCATTGTCGAAATCAGCTACTCCTATGCCTGCTCCATTATAATAATTCCTATAAGTGTATGGATTTAACTCTTGTGTATAATTTAGGTCATTTGAAAAGTCAATTCCCGAATCATTTACAACTAGAAACAAGTAGTCTTTTTCATCTTCACACCCGTAGAGGAAATAAAGAATACATATTAGAAATAGATGTTTTAAAGTTG
>DKPS01000051.1:0-20666 GCA_002471345.1 Saprospiraceae bacterium UBA7328 | reverse complement strand
GATGTTTTAAAGTTGTTGTTCTCATTATTAAGCTAAAAAAAAGGGCTGCCCAAATGAAAGGCAACCCTTATAAAGTCATTAATGATTGTGAATTCTATTTTAGTACCCAGGATTTTGTGAAAGTGATCCTGCACTAGCTTGAATCTGATCAAATGGAATAGGAAAGATATTCACGTGATCTGGAGAAGTCGGCTTCTCCCACCATGTTCCATTAAATTCACCAAATCTGATCATATCAGTTCGTCTTACTGACTCAGCAAACATTTCTCTACCTCTCTCTGCTAAAAACTCTGTCGCGTCAATAGAGCTATAAGCTGAAACACCTGCTCTGGCTCTAAGTAAGTTAACATCAGGAAGTGAAAGGTTCCAATCACCAGCTGCTCTTGCTCTTGCCTCTCCTCTCATTAAGTATACATCTCCTAATCTTATCACAGGATAGTCATTATCCATATCTGCCCTTCCTAATATCTTATATGAGAATTTAGACGGTCTTGCACCTGCTTCTCTCAAATAATTTGGAGCAAGTTCATTTAGCTGTGGAGTATAGTTTAATACAATATCTCCATCATCGGCTGCAAAATCCAAAACTGCAGAGCCACCAAAGTCAGTCTGAGGTCCTACTAAGAAGTTATTTGCTCTTCTTTTATCTCCTGCATCATAAGAGTTGTAAAACTCCTCTAAAGTCGCATAACCATTCCAAGGCTGTGAATCAAAGTTATAAGTAAATTGAGAAGAGTAATGAAGATTCATCATTGCAAAATTCATCCCTCCAGCAGTTACTTCGTCATATTCAATTGTAAATATGTTTTCCACATTGCCTTGATTATTAGATGCGAATACTGCTGCATAACCTTCTAGTAAAGTAGGATCGCTGTCTACTGCAGGCCTCTTACCTTGGTTAGTTACTGTACATCCATCTCCACAAAGCTGATAAGCGCCGCTATCAATAATATATGAAGCTGCGGCATCAGCTTTATCATACATGGCTGTCCCTACATAAACTTCAGCATTTAAATATACTTTAGTCAAAATTCCAAGAGCAGCGTATTGGTTAATTCTGTACTCATTGTTATCCGTGCCAAGGGCACTATTCGATAAATCCATAGAAGCACTTACTTCACTTATTCCTAAAGCTGCTAAAAGCTCACTTTCAACAAAGCTGAATACAGCCGCCCTATTAGATTGAGGAGCGTCGCTGCCTGGTGTTGTAATTATTTTTACATTACCAAACAAATCCATTAATCTGTAATAGAAATATGCTCTTAAAGCTCTTATTTGTGCTTCTCCATTAGCATCAAGTCCTCCAGCTAATAGCTCATTACAAGTGTTGATACCACCATATGCCTGATTCCAACTATTGTTAAACATACCATTAGTAGCATCCCATGTATGCTGATGTAATTGTATAAGAATCCCACCATCAAACCAGTCACCACCTTTAGCTCCAATTACCATTTCATCAGTAGGTAATTCTTGGATAGAATAGTGACCAAAGTGACCAGCAGAGCCATCTCTCAATTTTCCAAAAGCACCAGCAAGTGCCCCTCCACCTCCTCCGGAACCACCGCCACCGATGCCTTCTAAGGAAATGTCATTTGTAATATCACCTACTAAATCTTCTTCTAAATCAGTACAAGAAAAAGTCAGTAGAAGTGAGAAAACAAACGTGAATAGAAGTGATATTTTGTTAATCATTTTCTATAAAATTTATTTTTTTAAAAATTAATGTTAACACCTAGAGTTACTGACCTAGATGAAAAATAGTTGTTTCGTCTGTCTAGTCCTGGTGAAAGAACATCCGCATTAGTACTCTGTACATCTCCATTACCAACAGATCCAAAATCCGACAATGATGGTTCAGGATCAGTACCTGTATAACTTGTAATAACAATAGGGTTTCTAAAGTTCAAAGAAAGTCCAATTGATTCCGCAGCTGTGCCAGGCAAAGTAAATGTTCTTCCGATTGTCAAGTTATCTAACTTGAAGAAATCAGCTTTTTCTACATACAAAGAACTAAATCTTGCTTCAGAAAGATTAGGCTCTCTAAGACTTGTATTTACATAGTTATAAGACGACTGTGATGCAATAATTGGCTCGTAGAATGCTCTAAATGTATTAACAAGGCTATGGCCAAAAGCACCTCTAAAGAATGCATTTATTGTCCAATCACCTATGCTAATTTGGTTTGTCCATCCTAATTCTAAATCAGGAATTCCATTTCCAAGAATTTGGAAATCTGCATTTTCATCTAGTGCTTGTGCTTGTCCAGTATTCAACTGTCCATCACCATTAATATCAGCAAGTATAGCATTGCCACTATCATCTACACCTTGGAAAACCGGTCCCCATATGTTTCCGATTTCTTCTCCTACTGCCACTCTGATTACATCTGTTGAGTTTTGTCCTGGTGCTCCAAGTCCTGCCCTTGTTTGAGCATCTAAGACGAATTCATCTAATGTGGTCTTGTAAGTAGAAAGCACAATACCCGTAGTCCAAGAGAAGCTAGGGTCGTTAGTCACATCGTATTCTAATGATAATTCTATTCCATTTGTAGATAACTGCCCTGCATTTTCCACTCTTCTATCTACACCAAATACAGCTACATCTACTGTTCTTTCTAATATGAAATCTTCTATCGTTCTATTGTAAATGTCTAATGTTGCTCCAAACCTTCCTGATGCAAATTCAACTCCCAGATTGGTTTCATTCTTTTCTTCCCATTTCAAATCTGGATTTGCTGCTCTAGCCAACGTCGTTGTAACTGAGCCATCAGCACCGTTATTAATAGTTCTGATCTCTTGAGATAATCCATTCTGTCCAGGAAGTGAACCTGTCACACCATATCCCAATCTCACTTTGAATAAGTCTACATTGTTAAGTGACAAATACTTATTTAAATCAACTCCTACTCCGAATGCAGGGAAAATTCCCCATCTATTGTCTACACCTAATCTAGTAGATCCTTCTCTTCTCACTGATGCATTCACAAAGATTCCATCATTGATAGTCAAATTAGCTCGTCCAAAGAATGCAATAATTTTGTCATCAGGGCTAGCATTACTGTTTGCTCCAATAAATCCAGCATTCTGTAAATCCTGAGCAGTTTCAATAGCATTCGCAAAATTCAAATCATTATTTGGAAAATCTCCAATTGAAAAGAAATTATCTACAAAATTATTCTGCTGAAAAGAATATCCACCAGTAATAGTCAAATCCATGTTGCTAAAAGCACCTGTATAAGTACCATATGCTTCGTAAAGATCAAATGAATTCTGCTGGTTATAAAGATTAGCCAATCCTTTTCTGGTAGGAGAAGTAGCATTTCCTCTAAATAATGAAGTAGTAGGATAATACTGAAGTGTATTCAATGATACATCCTGCTGAGCTATTCTACCGGTGATTTTGAACTGATCCGTTATGTTATATTCTGCCGTTGCTCCATAATTGAACTCTCTTCTTTCTCCACTATTTGTATTCTGTTGTATAATCGAAACAGGGTTAAAACTGTCAAATAGACCTAGAGTTTCAAAGTAACTTCCAAATTGAGCCCCATTAAATTGGAATGGTGCGTCAGCCCCTAAAATAGGTGCAGTGGGATTATAAATGACAGCATATCTCAATGCTTCTTGAAATCCAAATTCCTGATCTCTATTTGTAAAAGATGAACTAAAAGACAATTTCAATTTATCATCCAATGCTCTTGTGCTGAAATTCAACCTAGTATTGAATTGATCAAATCCAGAATTCTTTAATATCCCTTCTTGACCTCTAATGTTTGCTGAAACTCTGAATGAAGAAGATCCAAATCCACCTGCTGCTGCAATGTTATGTATTTGTTTTGAACCATTTCTTGTTACTTCATCTACCCAGTCAGTAGTACTTCCTAGATCAGTACCTCCTGTATTAATGAATTCTGAAGCATTCATGACAGGAATACCATTAACAGCTTGGTCCAATGAAATCTGGCCATTATAAGTCAACTTCACTTTTCCATCTTTACCAGACTTTGTAGTAACCAATATAACTCCTGATGATCCTCTTGATCCATAGATTGCTGCTGCTGACCCATCTTTGAGTACATTGATCTCGGCGATGTCATTAGGATCCACATTATCTAATGAAGCTCCTACTATACCATCAACTACAACAAGAGGCTCGGTGTTAGCTCCTACTGTAGAAATACCTCTCAATCTAATTGTACTCGGACTGTTAGGGTCACCACCTCTATTGTATACTTGCAAACCAGCTACCTTTCCTTGAAGTAACTGAGCAGGATCATTAATAGGTCCTTTGTTAAATTCTTCTTCACTTATTGTTTCCACAGCTGATGTTACTTCCTTCGATCGCTGGGTACCGTATCCAGTAACCACAATTTCATTTAGGAATTTTCCAGCTGCAAGAGTCACATCTAATGAAGATTGACCTCCTACGGCAATTTCTTGATCCGCAAAACCTGTGAAAGTAAACACTAATGTGGCTCCGTCAGCCACAGTAATAGAATATGAACCATCAATATCGGTAACTGTACCGTTTGATGTTCCTTTTTCTAGCACATTGGCACCAATAAGTGCCTCTCCATCCGCATCGATAACGGTACCAGACACAGTGGACTGAGCTATACCGAAAACCGAAACAAATAGAACCATGGCAAAGGTCTGAACGACCTGAGTAAATAGTTTATTCATACGATTATATCACTATTTGGTTAATTAAATTTTCTTAGTACTATCATTCTGTAAGATAGCTGGGCAAACATAAAGAAAAAAGGTCTAGGTTATAGTAAAATTATGTGTCGATTTTTATTATGCAAAGGTTTGCGCAATCATTTGTGTTAAAAAAAATTAACTTTACAGAAGAAATTAAGTCATTTGATTTATAGATGTCTTCATATGACATTTTTCTTTAATAATTAAGCCTGAGTCATTAAATGACAGGTAATTCTAATTGAGATAATCATTTTTGTCGATTGAAAAAGAGAGCAACTATTAAGGACATATCAGATTCTTTAAACTTATCTATCTCAACAGTTTCTAGAATTTTGAATGGAAAAGGAGAGTTTTCCGAGGCAACAAGATCATCAGTGCTTCAAGTAGCTAAAATGTTAGATTATAGAGCCAATAGCCTTGCAGTATCCCTAAGAAAAAATGTACCCAACAAAGTGGTAGGCGTTATTCTTCCCCAAGTAAATCACTATTTTTTTTCTTCCATACTCAATGGAATTATGACATCAAGTCATAATCAAGGCTATATGGTAATGATAGGTGAGTCATTGGATCGATCTGATTTGGAAAAAGATTTAATCAACAATTTTTCTGATCACTTTGTAGCTGGAATTATTCTTGCGCCGTCTCAAGATAAAAGAAGTGCTGAGAATATTGTAAAAATGGAAAATGAAGGCATTCCTAATGTAGTAATAGACAGGACTTATCAAAGAATAAACGGAAGCTTCGTAAAACACGATGACTTCAAGGGGGCTTTCAATGCTGTCATGCATTTACTAAATCAAGGATATGAGAAAATTGGATTGATAAAAGGCCCAGATCGATGTACCATCTCCCAAACTCGATTTGAAGGATACAAAAAAGCTTTTGAAGAAAAAGGAATAAAAATCAACTCTGATTTAATTGAATCTGCCAATCACACCGATAAGGAAGAAGGTTATTTCCTCTTCAAAAAAATGTATGAAAAGAATAAACCTGGAGCTATTTTCACAATAACTGATATGCTTGCATCAGGTGTGTTTACCTATGCTCACGAGCAAAATATAAATATTCCAAAAGACTTAGGTGTAATAGGATATAGTAATTCTCAGCTAGGTCAAGCCTTACAACCTAAGCTCACTACAGTAAATCAAAATGGCCAAGAAATGGGAGAAGTTGCACTATCCTATCTTTTAGAACAAATCAATGAGCCTACATTAAAAAGACAGCTTACATTTGATAGCGAGTTGATTATCAGAGAATCCTGCCTATCGAGTTAAATATAAAAAAGCCTTGAGTTTTGATCAACCCAAGGCTTCTTTTAAGATTTATTGATTTAAAATTATTAGTGCGCTTCTCCAGATGCCCTATAGCTTTTGGTCCAAAAATATAGAATAGCGAAAAGTACTATTAAAATAGCTGGAAATGATATCATTGTTGTCAAAGTTTCCTGACCAACAAATAGTTCTAAATCATTTCCAGTAAGATTCTGAGTTTCCCCTATAGAACGATTTCCATCTATCCATCTTCCAATAATAGGCTGCATAAAATAAGATGAAAGCATACCTACAGCTCCCACAATCGACATGCCAAGCGCCCCACTTTTAGGGATATAATCAGCTATAAAACCAATCATATTAGGCCAAAAATATGCTACTCCTAAAGCGAATACGATAGCAACTCCATATACAGCCGTACCTGTAATCTGAGTGAATAAGAACAATCCTAATGTCGCCAAAATAGCCGAACCCAGAAGAACTCCTGGAGTATTAAACCGATGTACAATATCACCACCAAAGTACCTCGCTATTGCCATTGTTCCAGTGATAAGTGCTAAAACAAGCATAGGCGCAGCTCCACTGCTACTGAGTATCAATTCTACCCATTGTGTAGGTCCAAATTCCGACTGTGCCGTGAACCACATGCAAACCATCATAAATATGAATAGAGGTGATAACATCGCCTTGAAATTTCCTGACAATGTTCCTGCTTCTTGTACCTTAGCCTTTGGCCAATCCTCGCCCCAAAACAGATATGCATAGATTATTGTTGGAATAAGAATAATCCATATTTGAGATTGCCAACTCATTCCAGCTCCAGTCATAAAATAGGAAATCAAACTTCCTAAGACGATACCTCCGGGGAACCACATATGAAATCGATTCATCATTTTACTCATGGCATTACCTTCGTAAGTGTCAGCAATCATCGGATTACATGCCGCCTCAGTACACCCATTTCCTAAACCAATCAGAAATGTAGACAACATTAAAATTCCATAACTTGAGGCATAAATTGTAAGAAGAATTCCTACTGCGTGAGCAAAAAATGCAAATTGCATAATTCTTTTACCACCGACGGTATGGTATATAAGCCCTCCCACTACCATTGAGATAGGAAAACCAAAAAACCACATTGAGTTTATTTGTCCAAGTTGCTCAGCTGATAAGCTAAGTTGTTCTCCTAGTTGTGGTAATATTCCAGCTCTAATACTAAAAGATAGAGCAGTAGTAATCAAAGCAAAACAGCTTCCTAAAAAAAGCTTTTTGGGATTGATTCCTGCAAGATTAGATGCATTGTCATTCATATGTTTATTGTTTAATCCGTTTTATAATGTTTTGATTTTAATATTTCTAAACCATATTTGATCTCCATGATCTTGAAGAGCAATATGTCCACTTTTAAAAGATCCAAAGCCACTCCAATCTTTGAATTTACTGCTTGACACTAACTCGTTCCATGCCTCATTGTGCATTTGAAATTCAACAACTTTAGTGTCATTTTGCCAAAACTCATATCTAGTATCCTTTGATTTGATCATAATAGAATTCCATTCTCCGGCAGGCTTCACATTGACAACACTTGTCTCTATCATATCATACAAATCTCCTGCACGATGAGTTACAATTTTTCCATCAGGGTGACATGAGTTGTCCAGTATTTGCATCTCGGGACCTGTACTATAAGGTGCATGATAGTCATCACTTTCTTGCACATTGTACATAATTCCACTATTACCACATTCTGATATTTTCCAATCAAGGTGAAACTCAAAATTCTCAAAAGTAGCTTTAGTCATTATATCTCCTTTGTCCTCTTGAGAGGGGTCAAACATCAATTCTCCATTGTCCTGAATACTCCAAGCAGCACCAATATTGTCCTTTTTCCATCCCTTCCATGCATCTGTAGAACTGCCATCAAATAAACTAATCCACTCATTAACTTCTTCTTGCTGATCATCCTGATTAGCCTCTGTTGTTGGTTTGTTATCGTTCTTACAAGATAATAATGCACAGCCAAGCATCAAGGCGAATATATATTTTTCCATTTTCATTTTTTGTAAATATAGATTTTGTGATTGAATTGACGAAAACGAAGAGCAATTATATATTTTAGATTGATCATCAGAATTGAAGTGGATAGACCTATTTTTGACCAATATGCAAGAATTACTTACTAATCTTCTTCCCTTATTCAAGGCTTTTCACATTATCGGATTTGTGGCTTGGTTTGCCGGAATGTTTTACCTAGTACGACTGTTTGTATACCATACAGAAGCCTTTGACAAAAAAGATCCTGACCGCAATATTCTTGTAAAAGAATTTAATGCTATGGAATGGCGAGTGTATAAGATCATTTGTAATCCAGGGATGAGTATTACATGGATTTTTGGAATCCTTATGTTATTTTGTTACGGGTTAGATTGGTTAGCAGTACAACCATGGTTGCATCTCAAATTAATTTTAGTTTTTTTACTTACAGGGTACCATCATTACAATAAAAAGATCATTAAAAAATTGGAAAATGAAATTAGGGTAATGACCTCCCAAAAATTTAGACTCTATAATGAAGTGCCTTCTATTTTCCTATTGGCAATTGTAATTTTGGCTGTTTATAAAAATGGATTGAATTATATATACGCTATTGTTGGTGTCCTGCTATTTGTATTGTTATTAGTTATTTTCACTAAGGTTTATAAAAATATACGCGAAAGAAAAACTAACTAAAAATGAAGTTTTTAAAATATCTCGGTATTCTACTTCTAATATTGATTTTAGCATATTTAGCGGCCTGTTATTTTGGACCAAAGAACATGAATGTTGAAGAATCTCAAACTTTGGAGGTTTCTGCACCATATATATTTAATTTGATCAATAACATAGAAAAATGGGAAGAATGGAATGATTGGAATTTGAAGGACACGGGAATGGTTGTGACTTATACAGATAAAAAAGAAGGTGTTGGTGCAAAAAGTACATGGACTCAATCATCATATGGTAATGGTAGTCAAGAAATAGTAGAATCGGTTGAAAATGAAAGGCTTAAAACAAAACTCAATTTTCAAGGTTGGGAAGGAGATAACTTTGGCATTTTTAACCTTGCAGCAAATGGTAATAACACTAATGTTACTTGGACTTTTGATGGAACACCTATACCATTTCTCATGAGAGGAATGATGCTTTCAGGTAAATCGTCAATGAAAGAATCCTATCAACAAGGTCTCAATAATTTAGAAAAACTGGCAAAAGAGAGGGCAAAAGGAACATACAATGGATACCAAATAAATGAAAAAAACCTTAAAAAGAAAAACTTTGTAATGAACCGTCAAGAGGTAAAAACCGCAAATATCCAGCAGTTTTATGCTACTAATTTGGGACAACTTTTTGGAAAGGTACAAGCAGCTGGAGTAGAGATAGACGGAATGCCATGTGGGTTGTTTTTCAGAATGGATGAAAGAGACGGAATGATAGATATGGCCGCAGCTATACCAGTAAAACAGGCAGTTTCACTACCCGCTACAAATTCATACTCCATCAATTCAAGAAGATCTTTACAAGTTGATTATAGAGGTAGTTATCACGGTGTAACAGAGGCACATAAGGCAATGGGTGAGTACATGAAGGATAGAAGTTTATTTCAAGATGACCCCATAATTGAAGAATATGTTACGGATCCTGGTACAGAGCCAGACCCTTCAAAATGGCTCACTAGGGTAACTTATTATTTTTCAGAATAAAGTAAAAGAAATAATTATTTATGTCATTAGTCCATTCTACAATGCTGCCTTTAGGGACTGTAGCGCCAAATTTCAATCTCCAAGACACTATTAGCGGTAGATATCTAACACTCGATGACTTAGCTTCTGAAAGAGCTACAGTTGTAATGTTTATATGTAATCATTGTCCTTTTGTCATACATGTAAACTCTGAGATCATAAGTATAGCCAATGAATACAGAAACAAGGGTGTCGCTTTCATAGCTGTAAGTTCTAATGATGTAGAAAATTACCCAGAAGATGCTCCAGACAAAATGAGTATTGTAGCCAAAGTTTTAAAGTTTCCTTTTCCATATCTATATGACAAAAGACAAACAATGGCCAAAGACTATGATGCAGCCTGTACTCCAGATTTCTACGTGTTTGATGGAGATAGAAAATTGACTTATAGAGGAAGGTTAGATGATTCAAGACCTGGCAATGGAATTTCCCTTTCTGGAACAGATTTACGAAATGCAATTGATAACACTATTATAGGCAAACAAATAGATCCACAATTGCCTAGTGCTGGATGTAATATAAAGTGGTTATAGCTTGATGCCCTTTTCGTTGTAGATCATCTTCATCACATCTCCTTCGTGACGGTCTAGGTAAGGATAAAGATCCAAACCACTGGCCATGTCTAACATATCAGGATAGTAATTGCTCGTATCCTTTACATATCTGAAAGCGTAGTACACCTCCTTTTTCGCCTCCTTACAATATTCCCCATACCTGGCACAAAGGTTCATATATGCTTCTGACAAATGTCTTCTTGGTGCTTCTCTTCTAGGAAAAATAGTTTTGGCATAATAATAACAGACTGCAGCATCGTGATAATTTTGAATCTTATTAAATTTCTTACCCCGTTTAAGCAGTTCATTGTAGTTTTCTATCATTCTTTTTCGGTTCCTCTCATCTCTCATTCGTTCATACTCTTCATGCAATTTCTCATCTATAGAAATTTCATACTTTTCCTCAACAGCTGAAAAGAAGGACTCATTACTTGACAAAAGTTGGAAAAACCAAACTATTGTCATCAATCCTAAAACTGATAAAAAAATAAGGATTCTAAATTGCCTGTTAATCATAAAATCAAATTAAACAAATTCCAAGGAATTTATATCAACCTCTGCCGCTATAATTAGGTGATTCTTTAGTAATAGTAACATTATGTGGATGACTCTCATGAATCCCCGAATTACTTATTTTGACAAATTTTGCGTTCTGAAGTGTAGGTATGTCTCCTGCTCCACAATAACCCATTCCTGATCTAAGTCCACCCGTGTATTGAACCATTACTTCTGAAAGCGTCCCTTTATATGGCACTCTTCCTTCTATTCCTTCAGGCACTAATTTTTTAGCATCGCTTTCTGCATCTTGAAAGTATCGGTCTTTTGATCCTTGAGCCATTGCACCTAAAGAGCCCATTCCTCTATATACTTTAAATTTTCTTCCTTGATAAAGAATAGTTTCTCCTGGCGCCTCTTCTGTTCCTGCAAATAATGATCCTGCCATGACTGAACTTGCTCCTGCTACTATGGCCTTTGCTATGTCACCAGTATACCTTATTCCTCCATCAGCAATAATCGGCACACCTTTTTTAGAAGCCGCCATAGACGCATTGCGAATAGCTGAAAGTTGTGGCACTCCTACACCTGCTACGATACGAGTAGTACATATACTTCCTGGCCCTACGCCAACTTTCACACCATCTACACCTGCCTCAATAAGCGCAAGAGCTCCATCTCCAGTAGCCACATTCCCACCAATTATTTGGAGCGTCTTATTTTCTTTTTTGATAGTCTTTATCATATCGAGGACTCCTTTTGAATGGCCATGTGCGGTATCAACACAAATTACATCAACTCCCACATTTTTTAGGGCTGACACACGTTCCATAGTATCAGCAGTTATTCCGACTGCCGCTCCTACTAATAGCCTTCCATGCGAGTCTTTACTAGCATTAGGGAAGTTTTCTACTTTCATTATATCCTTATAGGTAATTAATCCCATAAGAATGTTATTATCATCTACGACTGGTAATTTTTCTATTCTATGTTTCTGAAGAATTATTCTCGCTTGAGCTAATGTAGTGCCTACTGCTGTTGTGATAAGATCTTCCTTTGTCATAAGATCTTTAACCCTTAGATTGAAGTTGGTCTCAAATCGTAAATCTCTGTTAGTCAAAATTCCGACTAGAGCTCCTTTTTGGTTCACAACCGGAATGCCTCCAATTTTATAATTACTCATCATGTTGTGAGCATCTGCAATAGTAGCTTCTGGTTTTAATGTCACAGGGTCTATGATCATTCCACTTTCAGATCTTTTCACTTTTCTTACTTGCTCAGCTTGATCTTCTATAGACATATTCTTATGAATCATACTGATTCCACCTTCCCGAGCCATAGCAATTGCTAAGTTATATTCTGACACAGTATCCATGGCTGCTGAAATAATCGGCACATTAATTTGTACATCTCTTGTAAGCTTTGTGGATAAGCTTACATCACGTGGTAAAATATCCGAATATGCTGGAATGAGTAAGACGTCATCGAAGGTCAAAGCCTCCTCAATAGGCAAGGGAAATGCTGCGTTTCTTTTTTCCATGCACAAAGATACAACATGTGAAAAAATAATGTGACTTTTAAGGCCATTTGAATTTATAGTTTTGGAAATATTTAGTGACGAATACTTTATGAATATGGCTCTTAAGGAAGCTCAAAAGGCTTATGAAGAGCAAGAAGTCCCTGTAGGTGCCATTGTCGTGTCTCAAAAACAGGTGGTAGCTAAAGCATTTAATCAGACAGAAAAACTAAATGACGCGACGGCACATGCTGAAATTTTAGCCATTACCTCAGCTATGTCATTTTTAGGCAATAAGTATTTAAATGAATGTACGCTCTATGTGACTTTAGAGCCTTGTGTGATGTGTGCAGGTGCTCTTAAATGGTCCCAAATTGGAAAAATAATATTTGCTGCAGAAGATCTGAAACATGGGTTTATGCGATATGGCAAAGAATTATTGCATCCTAAAACTAAGCTTGAATATGGTGTGCTACAGCAACCATGTTCGGCCATTCTTTCCCATTTCTTTGCTGGTAAAAGAAACTTAGTCTGATTAAATAAAATCTATTGATATGATTGATAATCTAAAGCTTATTCCAGCCCATCCAGATGAAGTCGAACTTGCAACTTCACTCATTTATAGTTCAGGTCCAGCTGCATTTGAATTTGTTTTTCAAAATGAAAAATATAAAGCCTTAGATTTTTTGAGATATGCTTTCATAAAAAAGGGTGGAGAATTTAGTTACGATAATCATCATTCACTTTACTACAAAAATGAAATGGTGGGAATAGGAAGTGCCTTTAATGGAGAATCTGCTTCTAATTTTACATTTTGGGATGGCCTTAGAATTCTAAAGTTTTATGGCTTCAAGAGTTTTGGTGTTGTTAGTCACGGCCTAGGCATAGAAAAATTGATCAAACTTCCTAAATCTTCTGATACAGCATTGGCTCACCTAGGGATTAAAAAAAAATTCAGAGGAAAAGGGTTTGGAACCTTTTTGATAAACGAATTAATGAAAACACAGTCCAGTAACACCAAGAAATTCGTACTTGATGTTTCAGAAGAAAACCCGAGAGCCAAAGAGTTGTACACCAATCTTGGGTTTATCGTCACTTCAAAGAATATATCCAATTTGAAAAGCAAGTATTCTAGCGTTCCCAATCATTTTAGAATGGAAATGCCTCAGATGTAACCTCTATCTTCCTATCAAGTTTTTCTTTACAAAATCATTTATAAAATCCTCTTTATAACTCGCTCCTAGAGGTATATCTACATCGTCTAAATAGATAAAATCTGTATCTATCTGAGTGATTTTTCCTATATGTATAATATAAGACTTACTAACTCTAGCAAACCGATCATGAGGAAGCTGCTTAAATGTGGTGCCCACATTCATGGCGGTCATATATTTCTTATGATCAGTACAGATCATCACATAATCCTTCATTCCTTTTATGTAGGAGATTTCATCAAAAAAGAGTCTAATAAACTTTCTATCGGCCTTGATGTAAAAGAAATCTTCCTCTGTTCTTTCAACCCCATAAAGTGCATCCTTTGAATTATAGATATCTCTTGCCTTATTTATTGATTTATAAAAACGTTCAAATTTTATAGGCTTTAAAAGATAGTCCACAACATCTAATTCGAACGCTTCCAAGGCATATTGTGGATAAGCTGTAGTGAGGATTACTTGAGCATTTATAGGTACAGCTTTTAAAAATTCTAACCCATTCAGACCAGGCATTTCAATATCTAAAAACACAAGATCAACGGATGTATTCTTTGAAAAAAAATTACTGGCTTCTAAAGCAGTAGGGAAAAGACCTATTACTTCAAGGAAGTCCACTTTGTTAATTAATAATTCCATGCCCTTTCGAGCCAATGGCTCATCATCAATTATGATGCATTTCATCAGTTGATATCTCTAGCTTAACGCTAAAAATACCATCTTTTGTAACATCTACGATAAGTGAATGCGCATCAGGATAAAGCAGCTCTAATCTCTTTTTAAGGTTTTGAAGACCAAATCCTCCTTCATCACCATTTTCAGATGGTGATACACCTATCGAATTACTTATCATAACAGCAATCTTATTGTCCTTTTCTTTTAACAATATGTCTATGGTAGATTGATCACCAGACTTAGGAACAGAATATTTAAAAGCATTCTCAACAAGTGAAATAAATAATAGTGGCTGTATTCTGGCAGACTGGTTCTGCACTATAAAACTCGTCCTGATCTCTGTATTTTCTCTGCGAATTTTTTCTAAGGCAATGTAATTCTTAATAAACTCTATTTCCTTTGAAATGAAAACTTTGTCATTCTTTTCTGCATCATAAATTTGATATCTCAATAGGTCAGACAATTGCATTATTGTCTCTGGAACCTCTTCTTGCTGAGTTTGGCTTTGAATATATATCCCGTTTAAAACATTAAAAAGAAAATGAGGATTGACTTGTTTTTTAAGATGTTGCAATTCAAAAGACAATTTTTCTTTTTCAATTTCCTTTCTCAATCTACTTTCTGACATGGCTTCTTTTAGAACTTTTACAGCTATAGCTGCAGCCATTGTCACTGAAGTCTGAACAAAAATATGTACGAAATATTCCGCATCAACACCCTCTCCTTTCCAATAAAATATTTCCATTAAGTACTCTCCTCCAAAAAGTGCAACCACTGTTAAGGTTGTTAGAAGAAGGTATTCTACTAATCTATCTTTTTTAAGAAATCTTGGGATGAGAAAATATAGATTGATATAGACAACGATCATATCAAAAACCAAACTGATAATTATACTTACATATTCATCATAAGGCTCTATCACTCCAATAAAGGATAAGAACTCGTCTAGATAAATAAATATCCAGAATAGTAAGTGTCTTATCACCCACCATTTCTTAAGGAATAATAAATTTTGAATTAGGGAATTCACCAAGATTTTATTCATAATACGAAGCTATTATTGCCTCGCATAAGTAACAAAAGGGAAAGTATAATTAAATCCACCAAAAGTATAAAAGATGGCCCCCTTAATATAAAGAGCCTCATTTAATACCTTCATTCACTCTTTATTTGAATAGAATTCGAGCAGAACTCATCATTTCTTTCAAGAAAAATGAATCCTTGAGGTCTTCAAATTCAAACAATAAATCACGGCTGAATTACTAATCATCTACACCATTAATTTATCAATTTCAAAATTGTAATCATGCAAAAATCTCTTTTTTTCATTCTAAGTTTAGTAACCATATTTTTATTCACCTCATGTACTGACGACCTAGGAGGAGGAGAATATCAAGAAGATATACAACCTACTTATTCACTAAGAAAATCATGTGCTTCCCATCAACACATGGAAAATCTACTTTCTGACCCAGAATACAAAAAACAATATGATAACCGAATAGCATCATTTAACAAAAGTAAAACTAATACATTCGAAAAAGCTTTGTGCAACAGCCCGACTATCATACCTGTAGCAATACATTACCAAGGAGTAAATAATCCAAATGCATCCTGCTTAATCGATCTTGCAAAAAAACAAGTGGATATACTAAATGCTGACTTTCAAGGTAAAAATTCAGACATCAACAAATGGACCTCAAATGCCTCTTCATCATTTCCTAGTGTAAATTTTGGAGAAACATGCCTTAAGTTTTGTATTGCGGATCAAAATCATCCTTCAGGATATGGGGTAAGTAATGGACAGCCTGCCATTACAATAAATAAAACTCAGGGTGATCAGATAAATGCTTGGAGTGGTTATCTAAATATTTACGTACAATTTGGTACGGGTGCATTAGGTTATGCTCCTCTTGGTGGAGCTGGTAACGGAGATGGAGTTGTAATAGAAGCAACAGCTTTTGGAGCGGGATCTGGATGTGGATCAGTAAGGCCAGAAAATCCTTATGACCTTGGAAGAACGACAACACACGAAGTAGGCCATTATTTGCTATTAGATCACATATGGGGTGATGGATGTGGTCAAGATGATGATGTAGCTGACACTCCAAATCAAGCAACGGACAACAGTGGGTGTCCTTCGTTAGGCATTCAATCATGCAACTCATCAGATCTCCATATGAATTATATGGATTATACTAATGATGCATGTATGTACATGTTTACAAGTGGACAATCTCAAAGAATGGAAACTTATCTGGCATCTAGTCTATCAAATCTAATCCATAAAGCGAGCTCAGTATGCTCCGAAGCTGCTCAAAACGGAGGTGGCGGAAATGGTGACGGTGGAAATGGTGATACAATTTGTGATACTCCAGAATCAAATTCTGTAAATCAAATTACACAAACAAGTGCTTATTTCAACTGGACGGGTTCCGATGATGCTATTAAATATCAACTTAGATATAGAGTACAAGGGACATCATGGACCAAAATAAATACTACTTCTCCTGAAGCTACAGTTTCAGATTTGATTCCAAATACAACGTATCAATACAGAATTAGAACAAGATGTGACTTCGGATGGACAGCCCAAACTGTTATTCAAACATTTACAACAGAAGCTGGAAATAATGAAAATGATGATGATGATAGTGGCAATACAAGTAGTAACAGCTTTAAAGTAGAAATCACATTAGATGATTTCGGATCAGAGACATCATGGTTTATTGTTGATAATGATAATAATCTGGTTGCTCAGGGTGGGCCTTATAGAGACGGAATCAATGGTCGAGTCAAGTCTAAAAATATCGAGCTAAGTAATGACTGCTATACATTTGTAATAGAAGATTATTATGGGGATGGTATCTGTTGTGACTATGGTGATGGATCGGCTAGGATTGTGAACACAAATCGTACGGTTATCGTTGAAAGTGATGGAAACTTCGGAACATATGATGAATTAAACTTCTGTATCGAAGGATCTTCTACTAAATTAGGAAAGAGAAAAAAAGATGTGAAGAAAAAAAGCCTTGCGCGAAAAAGATAAAAGAAATAAGTAATGTTTTTAGTGGTCATTCGTTTGTTCGAATGGCCATTCCTTTTAAATCAAATATGAAGGTCTGAATAAAATGTGTCAGAGGGATTTTTGACAGCTGTATGACAAAGTAGAATGTAAGAGGGTCAAATTTTGTATAGTGTTTTATAAAAGCATAGATAAAATAGACTTACATTTGGGTTTTCTATTTTATTTGTAGGAGAAATTCAGAATGAAATGACGATTAATGTTGGTGATAAAGCACCTAGCTTCTCTTTGAGAAATACAGAAAAGGAAGTTGTAAGTTCAGAAGACTTTACTGGAAAACCATTGGTTGTTCTGTTTTTTCCCTTAGCATTTACCTCAGTATGTACAAATGAACTTTGTGGAGTTCGAGATGATAAGTCTTACTATGATGGTATTGGTGCTCAGGTAATAGGGATATCAGTAGATTCTTTATTTACACTTGAAAAATTCAAAAAAGAACAAGAGTATAATTTCCCTTTACTTTCAGACTGGAACAAAGAAACATGTAGAGCTTTTGGAGCTATATATGAAGATTTTGTTTTAGAAATGAAGGGAGTAGCCAAAAGAGCGGCTTTTGTTATAGATGGAAATGGTATTGTACAATATGCAGAAGTATTGGACAGTGCTGGTGATCTGCCCAACTTTGATAAAATCAAAACTACCTTAAACAATCTGGTTTAATCTATTTTAAAACAATTGCAGGAAATGACTAAAGCAAATTCCACTCCCGATCATAATGAAAGCGTAATGACTTTAGAGTCTACAGGTACAGAAAACATGTCTCAACTTGTAGTCTATAATGACGACTATAATACTTTTGATTGGGTTATACAATGCTTTATGGAAGTATGCCATCATACTTTTGAACAGTCTGAGCAATTATCCCTAATCATTCATTTCAAAGGCAAAGCTATTGCTAAGACAGATAGTTTTGAAGAATTAAGACCTCTCAAAGATGCCCTAATAGAACGAGGTCTCTCTGCTGTCATAGAAAGTTTAAAAGAAAGCAATTAATAGCTTCTGCTTCATTTCCATTCTAATAATAAATGATATTCCCCCATCCTTTTCATGCTGATGATGATGGGTTGTTAGCTTATGGAGGAGATCTAAGTCCTTCCACTTTGCTTGCTGCTTATAGTTGGGGAATCTTTCCTTGGTATTCACAACCTCCCATTCTTTGGTGGTTTACGCATCCTAGATGTATACTGAGACCAAGTAAAGTAAAAGTTTCAAAAAGCATGAGATCCTATTTCAATCAAAAAAGATTTAAAACCACAACTGATACTTGTTTTGAACAAGTCATTAATGAATGTTCAAGAGTGAAACGAAAAAATCAAGAAACAACTTGGATATCAGAAGACATGATAAATGCCTACATCGAGCTCCATCACATAGGGCATGCACATAGCATAGAAGTTTGGGAAGAAGACCTTCTGGTAGGTGGCCTTTACGGAATAGCTATAGGTAATATCTTTTTTGGAGAATCTATGTTCTCAACAGCTTCCAATGCTTCAAAATTCGGGTTAATTACTCTATGTAGGTTTTTAGAAGAAAAAGAATTCCTACTTATTGATTGTCAACAAGAAACTGATCACATCATGTCTTTAGGAGCTGAAATTATTCCAAAAGAAGAATTTCTACATACTCTAAAAAAGAATATGGAAATATCAGTTGACACAAGTTCTTGGAAATGGAAATAAATGCTAGACAAAAAAGCCTCACATCATGAATGCAAGGCTTTTATATAACTTTATTTTGAGGACTACTTACTCTGATTCAGCAGCAGGTGCCTCAGCAGGAGTTGATTCCTTTTTGCCAAACTTGGCAAATTTCTTATTGAATTTGTCAATTCTACCCGCAGTATCTACAAATTTCATCTTACCAGTAAAGAATGGATGAGACTTATTAGAGATCTCAAGTTTGATCAAAGGATAATCATTACCATCATCCCATTTCATTGTCTCTCTTGATGGAGCACATGATTTTCCTAACCATGATTCATCACATGAGAAATCTTTGAAGATGACAGTTCTATAATTTTCTGGATGTATTCCTGCTTTCATATCTTAAAAATTGGAGCGCAAAAATATACTTTTTTATGAAAATAGTAAAGAGTCTTTGAAATGAAGTTTAAAGAGCTCCTCATTTAAATTATTCTAAGTACCAATCCTTTCAAATATGCTCCCTCTGGATGATAAATATTAGAAGGGTGATCTGCTGGTTGTGAAAGGTAATGAAGGATTTGTATTGTGCGGCCACTTTCTATCGCAGCAGCTCTAATAGTATCCGTAAATAATGATCTACTTACCACCTGAGAGCAAGAGAAAGTAAAGATCATACCCCCAGATTTTACTCGTTTGATTGCAAGAGCATTTAATCTTTTATAAGCCTGAACAGCATTATGACGTTTTCTCTGACTTTTTGCAAATGCTGGTGGATCTACAACCAAGATATCATACTGATCATTACTCTCTTTTAGAAATTTCATCACATCAGCACAAATCTCTTTTCTTTGAGGATTGTCCATTTCTGAATTAAGGTCCATATTCTCCTTAGTCAACATGATTGCTGACTCTGAAACGTCAACAGAATCAATTTGACTTACACCATTTTTTTGAGCATAAACACTAAAGCCTCCTGTATAACAAAAAGTATTTAATACTGATTTATTTCTTGCATAAGTTCCAAGTAATTTTCTACTATCTCTTTGATCAAGAAAAAATCCAGTTTTTTGACCTTGTACCCAGTTGACCTTAAATTTCATATCATTTTCTGATACAGTTCCATCGGCCTTATCACCTAAAAGGTGATGACTATCGAAAGAAGGTCCTAGCTTGTTTTTATCATAAATAGTATCGATTTTAGATCTATAGGTACGCCTAAGCGAATTTGCAATCTCACTTAAGTGATTGTACATCCCAACGGTGTGACATTGGATCACGGCTGAGGAGCCATAGATATCAACAATAAGTCCCGACAATCCATCACCTTCTGCATTGACTAATCTATAGCAATTTGTACTAGTATTCCCTATCAGTCCTAAAGACGATCTTAGTTCAAAAGCGAGTTGAATTCTCTCGTTCCAGAAAGTACCATCTAAAACTCTGTTTTCAAAAGATAGTATCCGCGCTGATATACTTCCATTGTGAAAGTGGCCTACTCCAAGAATATTAGCTCTGTGATCTTTTATACAAATTACTTCACCGTTGACTAAGTCTTCATCAAAAGAATGTACTCCTCCTGAAAAAATCCAAGGATGTTGACGTATAACACTTACATCTCTACCTTTTTTAAGAGTAATGCCTTTCATGGCTCCCAATGATTCTCTAATCTACAACTACAATTTTCTCAATAATATCGCCTTGGCTGATACCATCAATCACATCTAAACCATC
>DKPS01000117.1 GCA_002471345.1 Saprospiraceae bacterium UBA7328 | reverse complement strand
GGAGAAGTAAAAGGCGAAATTGGTGATTTACTCATCAATGTGGATATTGAAGATGACAAATTAATCATTAGAGATAGAGGTATTGGGATGTCAGAAGATGAGGTAATGAAATACCTCAATCAAGTTGCTTTTTCATCCGCACAAGAGTTTCTTGATAAGTATAAAGATGAATCATCAATCATTGGTCATTTTGGATTAGGTTTTTATTCAGCCTTTATGGTGTCCGACAAGGTGGAGGTCAATACAAGGTCATACAGAGAAGAAGATAAGGCGGTAAGATGGACATGTACTGGTACCACTGAGTATACCCTAGAGGATATAGAAAAAGAGGAAAGGGGAACAGAAATAATCTTACATATCAATGAGGAGAGTAAAGAGTTTTTAGAAAAGGCAAGAATAGAGAGCCTTCTTCAGAAATATTGTAAATTTTTACCTGTTACTGTACAGTTTGGCACAAGGGAAGAATCAGAGTGGGAAGGTGAAGGAGATGATAGAAAAGAAATTAAAACTGAAGTTGATAACATTATCAATAATGTTGCTCCACTTTGGAAAAGAACACCTTCAGAAATAAGTGATGAAGACTATCAGTTATTCTATTCTACGCTGTATCCTACGTCAATGCCTCCATTGTTTTGGATACATCTGAATATTGATTTCCCTTTTGATTTGACAGGTATTCTCTACTTCCCTAGAGTAAGTAATTCTATCGAAGTACAAAAGAATAAAATTCAGCTATACAGCAATCAAGTATATGTTACTGATGATGTAAGTGAAATTGTGCCAGAATTTTTAACACTACTTCATGGTGTTATAGATAGCCCTGATATTCCTTTGAATGTGTCTAGAAGTTATCTTCAAAGTGATGGAAATGTAAAGAAGATCACTTCTTATATCACTAAGAAAGTAGCAGAAAAGCTCAATGATCTTTATAAAGAAGATAGAAAGGCATATGAAGAGAAATGGCCGGAGATTAGTGTGTTTGTAAAATATGGAATGCTCTCCGAAGAAAAATTCCATGATAAAGCAGAGAAGATTTGCCTATTGAAAAATATAGACGGAGAACACTTCACTTTTGAAGAGTACAAAGAGAAAATCACCGTTAATCAGAAGGATAAACACGATAAACTCATTCACATATACACGAATAGCCCAAAAGACCATCATAGTTACATTGAGTCTGCTAAGAATAAAGGGTATGATGTATTGGAAATGGACAATATTATTGACAACCATTTTATGCAACATCTAGAGCAAAAACTCACTGATGTTACTTTTGTGAGAATAGATAGTGATGTCACTGACAACCTAGTACAAACTGATGAAGAGGTAGAATCGGTAATGTCAGAAAAGGAACAAAAAAAGGTAGAGGACCTCTTTAAAGCTGCATTAGTTGATGATTCTAGTAAACTAGAACTCAAGGCTATGTCTCCTGATGAAAATCCAATATTGATAACAAAACCAGAATTCATGAGAAGAATGCAAGAGATGCAATCTTTTCAGACCATGGGTAAGAATGAAATGCCAGAATTCTACAATATCATAGTTAACACCAATCACCCTCTTGTAGCTCAAAAGCTATTAAAAATGAAGGGGACAGAGCGGAAAGAATCTTTCTGTAAGTATTTAGTTGATTTAGGAAAATTGAATCAGAACATGCTTAAAGGAGAAAACCTTTCAGCTTTTATTAAAAGAAGTTTGGAATTTGTTTCCTAAAAAATAATTGATGAAATAAGACTTGGCCTTTCATTAGAATTGGCCATGTTTTATTTTCTCAATTTTTCAAAGGTGGGTAAACCATTGGAATAAGGGGAATCTCAACAAAGAAGAATGAATCATCTATCATTCTTTTCATCTTATACTTTCCTGTCATTTGTCCTACTGGAGCTGATACTGGACACCAAGAAGAATATTGGTGAAAGCCTCCACCTTCAATTTTAGGTTGTTTCCCAATGACACCTTCTCCTTTCACTTCTCTAATCATCAGATTTGCATCTTTAATTAGCCATTCTCGACTTAGCAGTTGGACGGAGAGGTCTCCTTTGTTTTCTATTTTAATCCAATAGGAATAGACATATTTTCCTTTTCCAGGAAATGATTGCTCAGGCTCGTACTTAGAGATAGCGCTGATTTTGATATTATTTGTAGATAGTGTATTCACTTTTTAATCATTCCTTAATGTCTATAATCATAATGAAATTTGAGAATCAAAAGTTCTCCATTTATTGATATTATAACAGATTTGCTAACTGTTCTCTTATTTGATCTAATTCATTTTTCATTTCTACTACAATCTTCTGTATTTCAGAGTATTGAGCTTTAGACCCTATCGTATTAATTTCTCGCCCTATTTCTTGAGCCAGAAATCCCAATTTCTTCCCTTTGGATATACCTGGAGCATTAATTTCTTCATCAAAATATTTACAATGCTGAGACAGCCTAACTTTCTCCTCATGTATATCCAGCTTCTCGATATAGTATATTATTTCTTGTTCAAAACGATTATGATCCACAGTCTGTTCGCTCATATGTTCTCTAAGCCCTTTTAGCATTTTTTCTCTTTGTTGCTGGATTCTGGCTTCTTCATAAGGAGTGATATCCTTGAGAAGTTTTTCTATTTGTTTTATACTTGATAATAAGTCATTATACAATACTGTCCCTTCATCTTTTCTGAATCTGTTGAGGTCTTCTACAGCTTTGTCGCAAAGGTTTAGAATAAATTTCCACTCTGAATCTGACAGTGCATATTCTGAGCTTTTTATGATATTTGGAATACGGAGGATGCTTTGTACAAAATCACTATTCTCAATTTTGAGTTCATTACTCAGTTCAGAAAGATCTTTGTAGTATTTCTTAAAAAGAGGAACATTTAATGAATTTTCAATATCATTTTCATCAGCCATTACGGAAAGTGACATTTCGGTTTTTCCTCTTACTATCTTATCAAGAATATATTGGCGGAGTTTTATTTCATATTCTCTGAATCCTACAGGTACTCTCATCCTCACATCGCTATTCTTGGCATTGAGAGTTTTAATCTCTACAGTATATGTTTTATCATCATACTGAGCCGTAGCTTTTCCATAACCAGTCATTGAGTATGTCATAAGTGCAAATTATCTTTATTTATGGCCTTTTTTACTTGTTTTCAAGGCATTATCACATGTACTTCGTATATTTCATGGTAGCCTCTTAAATGGCCACTTTGAGATCGCAGTAAAATTTGGGGCAAATATACTTAGTATTATATTAGAATATTTTATAATATATAAATACCTCAAAAAAAGGAGCTCTTTATGAGCATTAGAATTAAAATTTTACGAAATTCGCACTCCTTGTGAAAAGTTATTGGAGCTAGATAAAATCTGACAGATGAGAAAAGCAGAACTCGTTAACATTATTTCTGATAAAACTGGAGTGCCTAAAGTAGATGTACTTGTAACTTTAGAAACATTCTTTAACGAGGTGAAGGATTCTTTAGCTGATGGTGAGAATGTATACATCAGAGGATTTGGTTCATTTGTAATCAAGAAAAGAGCAAAAAAAATAGGTAGAAATATAAAGAAGAATAAGGCGATAGAAATACCTGAGCATTTTATTCCTTCTTTTAAGCCTGCAAAAATATTTGTAGAGCAGGTAAAAGAAAACGTTACATCTCTACCTGATGATAACGGATAAATTTTACCTATGAACAGCACTCAAAAATCCACAATTGGATTTTTCTTAATCTTATTTGCTGTCCTTTATTTTGGGTTTGATACTAAACCCTCAGATCATGGACTCATAGAAAAGTCTAGAGCCCTAAAAATGAGCACAACTGATGTCTCAATTTTGAAAAGAGAAGCACGAAATACCCTTTCAAATGCCCAAAAAGGAAAAGTAGAAATCCTTAATGCACAATTGAATAGTGCACCTGATACTTTGGAAAAAGTAAGGTTCCTGAAAGAACTTTCAGGTGCTTGGTATGAATTTGGGTTCCCATCCATTGCAGGAAGTTATGCGGAGGATATCGCCACTATTGAAAACAGTGATGAGGCTTGGGGAATAACCGCGACTACTTACGCTTTAGGAATCCGAAATTCTAAATCTGAGAAAGAGGGTAAGTTTTGTAAAGAAAAAGCTTTATCGGCTTTTGATATAGCTATTTCTCTAAATTCTAAGGAACTCAGACATCAGGTTAATAAGGCTGTAACTTTGGCTGATCACCCAGATGAGGATAACCCTATGAAGGGCATTCTTCAACTTTTGGATCTAAACAAACAGAATCCAGATAATGTGAGCGTGATCAATCAATTAGCAAAACTAGGTATGAAGACGAATCAATTAGACAAAGCTTTAGAACGACTTCAAAGAGCATTATCTATTGAGTCTGAAAATATCATGTCTAATTGCCTCATGGCAGACCTTTTAATGAGAAGAAACGAATCCGCTGCTGCGGAAGAATATATTAACAAGTGTAAGAGCTTGAAAGAATAAATAATTTTTAAAAAATAGTATAAATATGCCTTGCGGTAAAAAAAGAAAAAGACATAAGATAGCAACTCATAAAAGAAAGAAAAGGCTACGTAAAAATAGACACAAGAAGAAATAATAATCTTTTCTTGATTCATCATGTGGTGATGTACTTAAAAAACACATTCCTAATCAATAAGATGATATTATTATAGCACTAGAGATTGTTTCGCCTTATCAAATAACCATCTCAATAATTTGAGAGACCACGTCTATTTTTAAGAAACTATCTCTAGTCATAGATAACCCTGTTATTATTGATTAGTAAGTGAAATAGTAAGTATAGAGATTTACGCATTTTCACCACGCGCTTTTATATAGGATTATGAGGTAATTACTACATCAATAATCCACGACTTGGGATTTCTTTACAGTTTATCGCAAGGGACAAACACTCCAAAATGGAAAAAGAATTAGTAATTAATTCTCGTGATAATTCCGTGGATATTGCCTTATTGGAAAATTCTAGGCTTGTAGAACTTCATCAGGAAGAACTAGATCAAGCTTTTAATGTAGGTGATATATTCATAGGATTTGTTAAGAGACTCATGCCTGGGCTTAATGCGGCATTTATTGAGATAGGTCATCCTAAAGATGCCTTTCTTCATTATACAGACTGTGGCCCAAAACTATCTTCTGTATTAAAATATACGGATCAAGTTGTAAAGAAAAAGGTTAACACCTCCAAACTGACCAACTTCATCATTCCTCCCGAAATGGATAAAAATGGGAGAATAGATCAGGCACTTAAGAGTAGACAGCCAATCATGGTCCAGGTTTTAAAAGAACCTATATCAACCAAAGGTCCTAGGTTAACTTGTGAAATCACCATACCTGGAAGGTTTGTTGTGCTTACTCCTTTTAGTAATGTTGTAGCTGTTTCAAAAAAAATAGGGACGGCAGATGAAAGACAAAGACTTAAAACCCTAGTTGAAAGTATCAAACCAAAAAACTTTGGGGTGATAGTAAGAACAGCAGCTGAAGGAAAGAGGGTAGCAGAATTGCACGAAGACATATCTCAACTTTCTCATAAGTGGAATGAGGTTTTCAAAAAAATGCAAGGAGCGAAAAAGTATAAAAAAGTACTTAGTGAGTTGGATAAGTCAGTTTCTATGCTCCGTGATGTAATGAATGACTCATTTAATCGAATAGTGGTGAATGATGCAGAAATGCACGCTAACATTAAGCATTACTTGGGAGGAGTAGCAAAGGAAAAGCTGAAAATTTTGAACCTTCACAAAGGCAGGAGACCTCTATTTGACCAATATGGCATCTCTCGTCAGATAAAAGCTTCTTTTGGAAAGGCACCAACGATGAAAAGTGGGGCTTATCTGGTAATAGAGCATACCGAGGCTATGCATGTTATAGATGTGAATAGCGGCCCTAAAATGAAAAAAACGGATCAAGAGACATCGTCCATTGCTGTGAATCTTGAAGCCGCAGAAGAAATTGCCAGACAACTTAGATTAAGAGACTTAGGAGGATTAATCATTATCGATTTTATCGATATGCGAAACCCTGAGAATAAATCCAAGTTAGTGAAAGCCATGAAAAAGTTCATGAGTTTGGATAGAGCTCAGCATACAATTTTGCCTTTGAGCAAATTTGGGCTGATGCAAATTACAAGGCAAAGGACTCGTCCTGAAATAAATATCAACACCTCCGAAAAATGCCCTTCATGTGATGGTACAGGTGTTGTAAGTCCTACGATACTGATCACTGATGATATTGAAAGAAAGGCAAAACTGATCATAGATTCAGCACCTAAAACTAAGTTTGTACTTCATGCTCATCCATTTATTAATACCTATTTAAAATCAGGATTTCCAAGTATTCGAATGAAGTGGTTTCAGAAATGGGGCAAATGGATTAAAATTCAATCCGACATGACATATGGGGTGAATGAATATAGGTTTTTTGATGAAAATCAAGATGAAATAAGAATGGATTCGTAATTGGAATAAGTGCTATTTATTATAATCGGTCATTGTACGGCTGAGCCCAATATGCGTAAATGCTTTTGCAGCATCTGTTGTTTTTTTCAATAGAGAATGTAACTCATCTCGTTCTTCTTTACTCCATTTACCCAAAACAAAATCCACTTGTTGCCCTTTTCTAAAATCGTCACCAATTCCTACTCTAATTCGAGGATATTGAGCGCCTAAGTAGTTTTGTATATCTTTAAGTCCATTATGTCCTCCATCACTTCCTTTACCTCTGAGCCTAATTTTTCCAAATTGCAAGTTTAAATCGTCTACAATGACTAGTAGATTTTCTTTTTTGATCTTTTCCTTTTGCATCCAGTATTGTATGGCTTTTCCACTTCTATTCATATAGGTAGAAGGCTTAAGCAGAATGAGTGACTTTCCTCTGTGCTTAATTTTAGTCATATCTCCTAACTTTTTATGTTCCCATGTAGCATCTGACTCTGATGCAAGGGCTTCCACTATTTCAAAACCCACATTATGACGAGTATCATCATAGTCAGCACCCATATTGCCGAGGCCTACAATTAAAAATTTCATAGGATCAGTATATTTCTTTTTCTTTTTGAAAAATCTAGAAAAGTACATCCTTACTCTAGGTTAATAACATAAATCAATAAGATAATGCATATATAAAATGATTCTTTGAATTAAAGTTTCATCATAACAATAATAATAAGATTATTGACCCATTAAATTTGCAAGAATTCAATGAATTTCCGAGATACAATAGGATTTATCAAAAAACTTACACTTAAGAAAGTCATAAACGCAGCTGGATTAGTATTGACATTTTATATTTCAAAATGGTGGCAGGTAAGATCTTATCCTTTTATGCCAATGACTCTCTCTATAGAGCCGACAACAGCTTGTAATCTTAGATGCCCTGAATGCCCAAGTGGATTAAGATCATTTACAAGACCCACTGGAAATCTTAAAAGTGATTTTTTTAGAAGTATTATAGATGAGGTAAAGGACAAATTGATTTACCTCATTTTTTATTTCCAGGGAGAGCCATTTATTAATCCAGATTTTCTCAAAATGGTAAAATATACTTCCAATCATGGAATATATACGATTACCTCTACAAACGGCCATTTTCTCACTGATGATATTGCAAAAAAAACAGTAGAATCGGGCTTAGATCGAATCATTATATCTATAGACGGAGCAACTCAAAACACTTATGAGCAATACCGAAAAGAGGGGAAGCTAGCAAATGTACTTGCTGGAACAAAAAATTTAATAAAGTGGAAAAAAAAGCTGAATAGCAATAGTCCTCATATCATATTTCAATTTCTGGTAGTGAAGCCAAACGAGCATCAAATAGAAGATATTGAAGTATTAGCTAAGGAAATTGGAGTTGATGAGGTCAAATATAAGTCCGCACAGATATATGATTTTAAAAATGGAAATCCACTAATTCCGGAGAATGAGAAATACAGTAGATACAGCCGAAATAAAGACGGAACGTATAAATTAAAGTATAATCTCAAAGATGCTTGTTGGAAAATGTGGCATTCTGCTGTCATTACATGGGATGGCAAAGTTGTGCCTTGCTGTTTTGACAAAGATGCCAATCATGTCATGGGTCAAATCAGTACTGATTCTTCAATGGCACACATTTGGCAAGGGGAGAAGTATCACTCGTTTAAGAAATCAGTATTCACAAAAAGATCGTCAATAGATATTTGTCAAAATTGCACAGAAGGATGTCAGGTATGGCATTAATCCTGCCATAACAATTAGTACCTTTGCGGCGTTTTTAACTACTCATGAATAAATCCATATTTTCTGTACTTCTTTTGTGTGTTTTTGCGCACACTTTTGTCCATGCTCAAAAAGGTATTGAACTTGGTGGATGGTTAGGAGCTGCAACATATTATGGAGACCTCAAACCAAAATTAAATCTTGATAATGTAAGACCTGCTGGAGGGATTATTTTCAGGCATAATTTCAATAATAGAATTTCATACAAAGGTTCTCTCAATTACATGAGACTAAGTGCAGAGGACAGTGATGCTACTAACACTTTTCAGCAGACAAGAAACCTTAGTTTTTTCTCGGATATATATGACATGAGTCATCAAATGGAATTTAATTTTTTACCATTTAATCATGGCAGTGAAGTAGATTTTTATACTCCATATCTATTTGGTGGGCTAAGTTCTTTTTTTTACAACCCAAAAGCCAAAATAGATTTTAATCAGGATGGAACGAATGAAGTATATACTTTGAGGAATTTAGGGACAGAAGGGCAAATATTGGGAGGGGAGTATGGTAGATTCTCGATGGCTGTCAATTTTGGTATAGGTTTAAAATTCGACATAAACGTAGACTGGAGCATCAATATAGAGTTTATGGGAAGAAGCACTTTTACTGATTATCTTGACGATGTGAGTACTGTATATCCTGATAGGAATAGACTAAGTGAACTACGTGGCGAAATCGCTGTAGCCCTATCAGATCGTAGTGACCCAAGTTTAGACATTGCAGCAACTGGCAATCAAAGAGGGAATGCCAGAGACAGAGATTATATCTATACTTTCGGAATCAGTATTATGAGATTCTTTGGTCAATTGCCTTGTCCTAAGGTGTCCAAAAATAGATAAGCGTGATTATTCATCACAACATTACACTTGATCCTAAACCTCGAGGTTATCACCTGATAACGCAGGAAATTATTTCTGATATAGGTAACCTTCCAGATTCAGGTTTATTTCATCTTTTTATCAAACATACTTCCGCTGCTCTTACCATTAATGAAAATGCAGATTCTTCAGTCCGAGTAGATTTTGAAAGTATTTTTAATCATATTGTTCCGGAGAATCTTCCTTTCCTCAGACATACTCTAGAAGGGCCAGATGATATGCCTGCTCATATTAAGGCTGCTATGATCGGATCCTCTGTATCAATACCAATTATTAATCACCAATTGACTTTAGGTACATGGCAAGGAATTTATTTATGCGAGTTTAGAAATTATGGTGGAGCTAGAAAACTTATTGCAAGTATCTATAAATAGACTGCCTTGAATATGCAATTAAGAAACAGTACTAAAAATAGATTGTCTAGTCACGAGTGATATCTACTTGCATTTACTTCAATCTCATTATCTTTCGAACCTTATATTATATTTGATTGTCTATGAAAGTGTTTTATCTAGTTATTTCAATTGTAGTTGGCTTCTCTATAATTAGCTGCAAAAAGTCCAGTTCTTCTGAAATTGAAGGCTTTAAAAGCTTGGAGGGGTATGTTTTAGAAATTGTAGCTTCAGAACCTCTTATTTCTGATCCTGTTGACTTGGAGTTTGACGAAAATGGCGATGCTTATGTTTTAGAAATGCCAGGATACCCTTTCGAAGATAAACACAGCAGGATAGTGAATTTGAAAGATAAAGACGGGGATGGAGAATATGATGACATGATTGTTTATGCGGAGTCTTTACAACTTGCTTCATCTATTTTGCCATATAATAAAGGGATGTTAGTTGCAGGTCCGCCTTACCTCTTATTTGTAAAAGATACAGATGGTGATGGGTTTGCCGATCACAGAGATACTTTGATGGGTGGATTTAGTACTGGAAACCTCCAGCATAATTATAATGGGCTCACATATGGTTTAGATAATTGGATTTATGCGGCTAATGGTGGTAACTCAGGTAATCCTTATTGGTGGGGTGATTCTTCTTCGGTTATTGATCTGAGAGGTGATGATATGAGGATAGATTTAGAAAAAAGAATAATTGAAAGAATTGGATATTCTTCTGGAGGGTATGAGTTGGCTATAGACGACTATGGTCGAATTTTTGAAACTCATAATCTTGAGCACATCTCACAATCTGTTTTTTCTAATAAGTATATAGCAGACTATAGTCTGCTTATTGATCATACATTACAAAATGTGTCGGATCATGAAGAAAATGGGTTGGCAAGAATCTATCCTATAGGAGAACAAGAATCCCGAGTAAATCATCCAGAACAGTCAGGTTATTTTTCCGGAGCATGTGGAATCACGTATTACGGAGGAGGGAATATGACTGAAGAGTTAAATCAATCTATTTGGGTTGCTGATGTAGTTTTGAATTTGATACATGTTGATCAACTTTCGCCAAAAGGTGCCGCCTTCTCTGCCTCACGAGTCGGTGTGAAAAGAGATTTTTTAGCTTCTACAGACCGATCTTTTCGCCCAGTGAACTTAACTGTGGGTCCAGATGGATCAATGTATGTAGTGGATATGTATCGTGAAGTAATAGAACACCCTGAATGGATTCCCGATGAAATAGAAAAAACCTTGGACCTCGAAGCCGGAAAGGATAAGGGTAGATTATATAAGGTATCAAAAGAAAATTCGCAATCTGTTGAATACAAGTTCACCGAGACTAGAGATTTAATAGAGTCACTTGGAAATAAAAATCAATGGGTAAGAAATACAGCTCAAAGATTGATTTTAGAAACACCAAATTCATCTGAGATAGTTGATTTACTCAATGCATCTTCATCTTCAAAAAACCCATTGACAAGACTCCATGTAATGTGGATACTTCATCACATGAATGAAATTGAAATAGCAGGAATACTTAAAAGTCTTAATGATGAAGTAGTAGGGAATAGAGAAAATGCTCTAAAAATATCAGAATTCTATATCAGTGGTAGTGAAGTGCTACAGTCGCAGATCATAGAAATGCTTGTTGATAAAGATCAGAGGGTAAGAATGCAAGCTGCACTTTCCCTGAGCACTTTATCTGACCAGGACCTTTTAAAATTAGAGACGGTCATTTTAGCAAAACTTAAAGAGATTGTTTCACTTGAAATGGACAAATGGAATATAGCAGCAATGTCATTATTGTGTAGACCTTTTTCTCATAAGGCGCTTTTCTCCATTGCCTCATTGGACGAATTTGTAAGCAAAAATGATCTTATACAGTCATTCACATCAATAAGTACACAATCCACGATTGGAATTGAGGAAATTATTCAATCAATTGCAAAGAGTGGGTTGACCGATGAGATTAAAGAAAAAATAGTTTCTGTAATTGCTGATCAGTCTGAAGGGATATCTAAATCAAATCATCTTTTATCAAGTATCAAATCCTTAGAAAAAACTGAGAGCCATTCTTTTTTAGCGGAACTTTCTAAGCTTAGAATGAGAATCGGATATCTACCTTCCCAAAAATTTGTCAGCCAAAGTGGTAAATCCATCGATATAGTAAATGAAAATACCAATGATGCGGAGACTAGGTTAGAGCACTTGAAAATTGTTGACTTATTACCATTTGATAAAAAATCAGATCTACTCTATAGTCTATTATCTAATGTGACCCCCCTTGATTTACAAAGTGCTTCATTGACACAACTATGGGAAGCCAATGATCCTAACATTGGAACAGAGTTGGTGAATAAATGGAAAGAGCTTGGTCCTCAATCAAGAAAAACAGCAAGTGACATTCTCCTTTATAAAGAGGTCCATCATGATGCATTGTTAAGTGGGTTAGAGGAAGGTGTTATAAATATTGGGGAAATGAATTTTGATCTAGAAAGAAGAAGGACATTACTTTGGTGGACAGATAATCAGGATACAAAAGATAGAGCAGGAAAACTATTCTCTGACTCAGGGGTGCTCAATAGAAAGGAGGCAATGGATAGTATGAAAATTGCTTTGGATTTAAATGGTTCTATTTCAGATGGAGGACTTGTATTTGATCAATTATGTGGTCAATGTCACATATATGAAAATAGAGGAAATGATGTAGGACCTGTACTTACAGAAAATCAAAGAAAAAGTAAAGAATCTCTACTACATGACATATTGGATCCAAATGCTGGTGTGGATACCAAGTATATCAACCATAAAATAGAAACCAATGATGGCAAGTTAGTTTTTGGAATGGTAGAAAAGGAAACTGATCTTTTAGTTACTCTTAAAAATAGTGGAGGAATAGAAACAACTATAAAAAAGAGTGATATTAAAAGTTATACTTCTTTGGGGACATCTTTGATGATGGAAGGATTAGAGGCCAGTTTGAGTCATCAGGATATGGCTGATCTACTAGCATTTTTACAACAATCGATATAATAGGAAAAATGAAATTATTCATAATATTAATCACCACCATTCTCATAATGAGTTGTGAATTTAATTCTGAACATAAACATGATAAGGCACATAATCATGATCACAAGCATGTTGAGGATCATGACCATGACCATGATAATGACGAAGATGGTCATCAGGAATTAGACAAGATTCCAATCGACATTATTGGAAAAACTATAGAATACAAATATGGGGAGAGCATTTATCATGTTACTGTTGACTCTGAAACTGACTTGCATTGGGAGGCAATGGAAGGCGGTGAAACTGGAGCTATTGGGGTAGAGAAATATGTTATGGACTATTTACCAAATGGTGAAGTATTTATATCATGGGAAGAAGAAACTGGAATTGGGGTTAGTCAAATTTTAGATTTCAAAAACGGCAAGGTTTATAATCATTTATTAAAAGAGCGAGTAGCTTCTACCGGGCCTGGAGAGATTAGAATTTTGGAATAACACTTTAAGGTCACAACTGACCATCAATGTTAACATTTGACAGATACTTTTTCATTTTGGGATCATCATATCTATTTGGGTGAAAAAAAGGAGCATACCAAGGGAGTTCTTGATCTGTCATATGTTGTGCACATAACTGTCCTGCTGCACAAGTCATCATACTTCCAAAACCTGCAAGTGCTCCTACTACAAACGCATTTTCGATTTTTAATGGGCCAATCAATGGCCAGTTTTCTTTGGTTCTTATATAGAACCCTCCATATTGTATAATAGGCGAGGGTATTTGATCAATGTACTTTTTAAGACCAGGAATGAATTTGCTTGCTCCTCTCATTACTATCTCTGGGAAATAATCATCATTTTGTATTTGCCATCTTGGGTTTTCATGTTTTGTAGAATAGGCCCAACCCATTTTAATTCTATTTCCACTTTCCGGTTTGATATGAATTGCTCCAGGCATAATATCGGTCATCCATTTAAGTTTATCGTTGGATTTCAAATAAGCTCTTTCATCATTCTCCCATTCTAATTTTTGTGGATCTGAATATATGGTAAATGGCATTTTTTTAGGTATAACATGAAGAGGATCGGGGGTGATAAATTTACGTTGTAGCGTATTCCATATGGGGAGTTTTAGGTCAATTAATTCGACCATTTGATCTAAAAATGGTCCTGCAGCAAGCACAATTTGATCACAATCTATCGTGGATCTATCTTCTAATAAAATTTCAAAACTATGAGAGGTAGTAATTAAGTTTTGAATTTTGGCCTGCTTAAAAGTTGCTCCTTTTTTCTTAGCTACTTTCAGCATCATATTGGCCATTGTAATAGAATCCACATTTCCAGCATTTTTTATAAATACAGATTTTTCTATTTTTTTGTCTAGATATGAGTATTTTTTGTGAATGTTCTTTCTATCTAGAATTACTTCATTTTGATTCAGGAATTCTTGTGAATTTTCATCTTTAAAAATAGGTAAATTGGCATTATGACTGATGAAATGATAACCAGAAAATTCCATTCTAAAGGTTTCTTTTCCATATTAATCATACATCTGTTTCATCAGATCAATGCTGTGACTTGCCAAGGACTCCATACAAGCATGAGGCCAATAATCTCTAAAATTTTCTCCGGATTTACTAGATGTAAAGGACAAAGGTTGATTCTGATCAATTAGAGTCACTTCACTTTTATCTGAAAGTTGAGACAGATAGTAAGCTGTCGAAATTCCTGCAATACCAGCTCCACATATGACTATTCTTCGATTCATATTCACTAATTGATTGATGTAAAGGAAGCAATAAGTTCAAGACATTAAATTACTTTAAAGTTTTCAATAGAGATTAGATAAACTGGAAAGTGTGAAATCAGTTAAAGCTTTGATTAGGTCATCATGCCTTTTGATCTGCATGATTGTGTTATTGAGTTTTGGTCAAAGTTGCAAAACACATGTTGTATCTACTTATCAATCAGTTAAATCGAAGGAAAATAGCATCTATATTGATGTGCTGAGAGATATTGAAGAGAGAGGGTATATTAGAATCGGCACGACTGGGGATTTTATACCGTTTAGCTACCATGTAGGAGATAATAAAACTGAATATAGCGGAATTGATATTCAACTAGGAAAAGACTTAGCGTCATCGTTAGGTGTAGAGGCGAAATTTGTGAAAACTTCGTGGCCCACACTATTAGATGATTTAGCAAATGGCTTATATGATATCAGCATGAGTGGCGTGACTATAAAACTAGAGCGTCAAAGAGAAGGCCTATTTAGCATTCCTTATTTATCAAGTGGGAAAGCGGCAATCGCAAGGGATGAAGATGTAGAAAAGTACAATAGTATTAATGCAATTAATCAACCTGGAGTAAGAGTAATTATAAATCCAGGAGGTACAAATGAGTCATTTGCATTAGCCAATTTTCCAAATGCCAAAATAATTTATAACGAAAATAATCTTACAATCTTCCAAAAGATTGTAGATGGCAAGGCAGATGTGATGGTTACTGACGCCGTAGAAACGCTTATTCAAGAAATAATTCATCCAGAACTAGAAGCAATTAATCCCGATCAGCCCTTTAATTTTTTCGAAATGGGATATTTGATACCACGTGATCATTTTTGGAAGGCATATGTTGATCAGTGGTTACATATAAAGCAAAAAGATGGCTCTTTTCAAGAAACATTTAGTCAAGAATTGTTAAGGATTAGTGAAATGAATTGATCAAACCTATACTTAAGGACTGAATATTGGCCATTGAATATTTGAATTTAAGAAGGAATTTGAAGAATGTTTTAGACTAATCAGAATGGACCATATGTTATTTTCTTCATTGTTTAATTTGGAAACCGTTCTTTTTGCAAATTCACGATAGTGATTCTATTTAAGCATAAGAGCTTTTAGACAACCTCATTAAATGAAATTCTTCTCTTTTTCATTGACCATCTTGAATTGATTTTGATAAAAATTATCAAACAAGAAAATATGAGGCAATGATATCAATGATATGAATACGAAAACCCATGAATAGCCTAAATTACTGGAGGAAATATTAATGAGTCCTGCAATCAGGATTAACCCTACAAAACTGATTAGCGATAGGGGAATGAAAGATTTAATGAAATCAATTTTTGTCCAATTGGGTTTGTTGAAGCGATAAAAATGAAATAATTGTTGGTAGGTATCTGCAGAGTGCCAAAAAACAAAAAATATGGCAAATGCTGGTATAAGTGGAAGTGTCAGGAATATATATGTTAATGTCCACAAATCAATAATCCACCTCTTGGCCTCTGGCCAAGCAATTTTTTTAGCATAAAACATTAAACCAATTGATAATGTAACGATAAGAGGCCAAACAATTGTGATGATTGATAAATAGGAAGAGTGAATTGGTTTCACTACAACTCCCGTTAACTCGTTTATATAAATGACAGTCTCGGTTGAATGATAGATTAAAGGGAAGAGCAATACAAAGCAACCCCATTGAAAAGTTAAAATTGAGCGAAATGATTTGATTTGCAAATACTCAATGTACTCCTGCCCAAAGTGAAATATAGAAATCGCAATAAAAATGAGAAATCCCTTCAAGGGAGATACAATCCAAACAATTAAATATACAAGACTTATTCCTAAGTAGTTAAGAATGATTTTTGAAGGGAAAATGCCCTCTTTTTTTTGATTTATTAATTTGGTCAGTACATGATCGGTAGCTCCATGAGGGATTCCAGCTAAAATAATGATTAACATGGCCATTTCATTACCATAGTCCTCAATCCATTGGAAATTGATCATATAGATCAGAGATATCAATAATGCTATTATTCGAGCCATAATCAATTTATCAAAAAAGAAGAGCTTGATAAATTTATCAAGCTCTTCTTTAATGCTTAAGCTGTTGCTGTTTGTTTTGAGGAAGAAGAAACGGCAAGTGTATATATTACAAGGCCAAATCCAATTTTATTAATTGCGTCACCAATATTATATATAATATCCATGTAAGCACTCAACCCAGTTCCCGATAACCATCCTCCTTCGGTACCTGCCATGTAACCGATAGGGTAAATGGCCCATCCTACCAACACGAACCAAGCCAGAGCTTTGAACGCGCTTTGTAATCTAGGGTCATTGGAATTGTTGGCTAATTTCTTCGCCGAACCTAACCAAATTTCATAAAGAATACCGACGTATCCAACTGTGGACAAAACAGCCATAAAAACACTTTGCGATTTATATACTGCTTCGCCAAGATATCCAAAAACTAACATGACTAGTGAGTAAAATATCATTTTCCAAAGTAGACCTATTTTGGCACCAAAAGCCTTGAGAATAAGATAGAATTCAACACACATCAATGGAACAGTGAGTATCCAATCGATGTATCTTAATTCTGTTGGTGAAGTCCCATTTTCTGCCCAGAAATCCCGCATATAAAAATAATGAACGGCTGCGATAAAGGTTATCAAACCTGATACAAGTAATGAAGTTCGCCATTTACCTTCTACATTATTCATTTCAAAGAAGAAAAATACAGTTGCGGCTAACATGGCAATTGAACCAATGAAAAAAGTGAAACCAACATAGTCTCCAGGGTTCAAGTTGGCTATTAAAGCTATCATAATATTTTATTTTGATGAAATGATAAATAAACTCATTTTTTTCTTTAAAGTTCAAATAAAATTAAAAAAAAGTTAAACAAAAAAACAATTCGTTAAAGCATGACTAGTATTTTAAGGTGCTTTTTAGATTTGTTGGCTTATAATAAATGGAACATAAGATTTATGTAGAATAAAATATGGTTTTCAATTTTACTCTCGTTAAACTTGATTTAAATGGTGTTTGGCCCAAATTGATTGAAGCTATACCTCTTTCCCAGGCTTTATCTTCTCTCATTTATTCATTGAGAATCGCGAAACATCAAAAAAGTATCTATTTGATAATGAGAGATTATCATTTGACTTTGTAGCCTTGCGTAAAAATAA
>DKPS01000098.1 GCA_002471345.1 Saprospiraceae bacterium UBA7328 | reverse complement strand
ATTTTCATTGGTAACAAAGAGGTCTAATAATCTATCGTCATTTGCATAAATCCAATTTACGGCTCTCGAAGTACTGAGATCATTCACCACTATACCTTGAGTAATTTCTTTGAATTCACCATTTCCGAGATTTTGATACAAAAAATTCTTTTTACTGCCACTGCTATTAGTAATATAGAGATCAAGGAGTCCATCATTGTCATAATCACCCCATGCACCAGCCTCTGCAAATGTGCCTTTACTGGGTGCACTCTGTTCTTGAATTACTAAGTTTCCAGTACCATCATTTCTGAAGAGACCGTCATTCTGACCATACCAATTTGTCACAAAACCATCTTGCTGTCCATCATTATTATAATCAGCAAAGGTGGCTCCAACAGAAGCTTTTCCGTCACTTACAATATCTTCGCCTTTTACTTCTGAGAATTGTCCAGTTCCATCATTGAGGTATAACATATCGTCTTGCCCTCCTTGTAGACCATTTGAAATGAAAATATCATCCCATCCGTCACTATTTATATCAATAAAATTAACACTCCTACTATCTGATCGAGTAGAAACTATCCTTCCTGAAGAAACTTGAGTTAACTGTTGGCTTAAGCAGCTGAAAGACATTAAAGTAAGGAATATGAAGGAAGCTGATTTTAATAAAACTGTTTGTATCTGCATTACATACATTAGATGAAATGGGAAATTATGCACTTCTCATTTTTCCCATTATATAAAATAGACATCTGTTTGGATTAAAAAGACAACGACTTCTCATCTAATATGAGTAACACTTGTCTTTATATTCATACCGTTCATCTTCATTGGTAATTTGAATAAGGAATTAGAATTCGACAAAGATGAAAATGAGCTATTATTGAGTTTACAATTGAATAATGAAAAAAGTAGGAATTCATATTCTATTCTGGATCAGTTATACTCTGATTTTTGCATTGATTAGTACTGCATTCGCTTCTACTACAGACATGACATATCCTCCTATGATCAGATTTGGCAGATATTGGCTCAATGAAATAGGTATGCTCCCGCTCAAGACAATAGCTGCATACGGCTTCATATTATGGATAGTACCCAACTTCTTTTTGAAAGCGAAAAATGTAAAAGGCACCTTAATTTCAATTATTGGACTATTAATTATTGTAATCCTATATAGACTGCAAATCTACTATGTAGCCTATCCACTGATGTATGATGAGTTTCCCCATTATTTCACTTTAGAACCAAAGAGAATATTGTATTCTATGGTAGATGTTGTACCCCCAATTGCTCTTTTATCTACAATACAACTCATCAATAATAAAATACAATCACAGCATAGAGAAAAAGAACTTCTACATCAAAAATTAGAATCAGAATTAAGATATCTCAAAGCACAAACTAATCCTCATTTTCTTTTTAATACTCTCAACAATATTTATGCATTAGCTCGCAAGAATTCTCCAAATACAAGTGAGGCTATCTTACATCTTTCTGATATACTCAGATTTATGCTTTATGAATGTAGCTCAAAGCGGATCTCAATAGCATCTGAAGTGAAAATCATTAAAGACTATATTCAGTTAGAAAAAATCAGATTTAATAAAAAATTGAGGCTTTTAGATCAATATGAAATGGACAACCCTTCCCAATTAGTTGCTCCTATGATTCTATTGCCTTTAGTCGAAAATGCATTCAAACATGGAGTCGGGAATTCAAGATTTGAAAGCGAAATAGACATAAAGTTGAAGTTAGACCAAGGCAATCTCAATTTCTCTATTAGAAACACATTTGAAATTGATCAAGGTAATAAGGAATTCGAAGGAATAGGTATTGCTAATGTGAGAAGACAACTGGAATTAATCTATCCTGATAAGCATTCATTTGAAATTAGTAGAGATGATGGTATCTTTTCTATCAAAATGAAAATCAACCTCAACAGGCAAAATGGACAAGCTTAAATGCATTATTGTAGAAGACGAACCTTTGGCTGCTGAAGTACTCAGTGACTACATTAGTGAAGTACCCTTTTTAGAATTGAAGCATGTCTATACGGATGCAATCTATGCATTAGAAGGATTAGGCAGTGATACTGATGTGATTTTCTTGGATATCCATTTACCAAAACTTCAAGGTCTGGATTTTATTAAGACGCTTACTCAACCACCAAAAATTATCCTTACTACAGCATATAATGAGTATGCAGTGGAGGCATTTGATCTAAATGTAGTTGACTACTTACTCAAACCTATTTCGTTTCAAAGGTTTCTCAGAGCCGCTCAAAAATTAATCAATACTGAGGATCAATCTAATAATGCTGCTCCTCATCAATTGTCATACAGCTACTTCAGAGTAGATAGAGCCAATGTCAAAATCTGTTTACAGCACATCACCATGGTAGAAAGTATAAAAGATTATATCAGAATCCATACAACTGACAATAGCTATATCACAAAATATCAACTCAATAAGTTTATAACCTCCTTTCCAGATGCTCATTTAGTTCGTATACACAAATCGACTGCAGTATCAAAAAATCATATTGAGTCCTATACTGGTAACGAAGTTGAGATAAACTCTAAGAAATTCAGAATTGGTCGGACTTATAAGGCAAATGCTTCGGCCGTATTTGAAAATTTATAAAGTCTATTGATTGATTTAGGTAAAAGCGGAATACTTTGGCCAATGCTTCTAAACATCAATTGATTAGGATTTTCATATGATAGAGCTTATCAAGACTGGTCTCCGCCAAGCCTCTATGATGAAACTTAAAAAGCTGACATTATTACTGAGGTTATGAGTGTCATTCGATCACTCGACGATAGAGATGTAAAATCCAAAGACTGTCACCTAACCTTAGGTGAAGTGAGTCAAATAGATTTCAAAATAGGTGAAAAGAGGCTATTATCAAAGCATCTTAAACAGCCCTGAAAACATCAAAATTGATGACGAATCTTGCATAGGTTTCTAGTAAAATAAATTTCATAAATCACTGATTATTATGAATTTGGGTATTTATCCTATGAATAAATATAATATTCGAAATTATTTAATGTACTCTATATATTTGAGTTTTAGAAACGAATTAAATTAAATCTACATTTGAAGATTTATGATCAACAGACAATGAAAATCCCATATTTTCAAAAAAGCCCGATAACAGAAAATTCTCAATCACGTATATCTTTTAAAAGAGAAAGAATACCACGAATAATATCTCAAAATGTGAGCAAAATAAAACCTCGCTTATTACTCTTCTCGCTAATTTTCGCATCTTTTGTTTTTTTCCCAACTTCACTAAAGTCCCAAGATGTCACGACTTTGGCTGGGATGGCAGGAACTTCGGGTGCTATAAATGGAACCGGAACCGATGCCAGTTTTAGTAGCCCTCTAGGAGTGGCTACCGATGCTGCTGGTAATGTGTATGTGGCGGATTTTGGCAATCACCTTATCAGAAAAATAACGCCTGCTGGTGTTGTCACGACTTTGGCTGGGATGGCAGGAACTTCGGGTGCTGTAAATGGAACAGGAACCGGTGCCAGTTTTAATGGCCCTTACGGAGTGGCTACCGATGCTGCTGGTAATGTGTATGTGGCAGATTTTGGCAATCACCTTATCAGAAAAATAACGCCTGCTGGTGATGTCACCACTTTAGCTGGTATGGCAGGAACTGTGGGTGCTGTAAATGGAACCGGGACAGCTGCCAGTTTTACTAATCCTTTCGGAGTGACTACTGATGATGCTGGTAATGTGTATGTGGCGGATCGAAGCAATGCCCTTATCAGAAAAATAACGCCTACTGGTGATGTCACCACTTTAGCTGGTATGGCAGGAACTGTGGGTGCTGTAAATGCAAATGGAACCGCTGCCAGTTTTAATCTCCCTTACGGAGTGGCTACCGATGCTGCTCGTAATGTGTATGTGACGGATCTGGGCAATCACCTTATCAGAAAAATAACGCCTGCTGCAATTCCTATACCTACAATGGGTCAATGGGGTCTTATTTTATTAGGTTTAATCATGCTGACTCTTGGGGTTTTGGGTATGAAGAAGGAACCTCTTCTTGTGGAAAATAGACAGAACTAAAAGCAGACTCTTATTCTTTCCATATTTATAGATTTTTGGCTTTCGGTTTCATGTTTTATTCCATAGGGGTATGAAACCTGACTCGCTCCTTTTCAATTGTGAGACATTCCTTTTAAAAGATACAATCGTAAGCCCTAAGAATGAAGTACATCTCTTTGATCCCTACCATCATACCCTATACATTTCATATAAGGCTCTTTATTTGTAATCTATGAATTTGACCACTTTTAACTCTAGCTCTACTCCTGTTTTTACGTCTAGTTTTTGATATAATATCTCTACTTCAATGTTGTCAAAATATTCATGACAATATCTGATCCTTTAGGTAGAAATTTGAGCAATTTAAATCCCTGGATTTAATGATACTATTTCTGATAGAATTATCATTCTTCTCAAAATCTTTCATTTCTACCTATGTTAATATGGATTTCTAAAGAGTTATATATAAATAACCAGATGTGATATATTACCGATAACTCTTCTTGGTAAAATAAATAAAGTAAAAGAAGATGGATCACCTGTAATTATTGATATATCAATCATAGCAGGCTTTCGGGAGAATTTCGTCCTCTGTATAGAAGTAACTCCATTTCCCTTATTTCACGATCAGGCATTCCACATTCCCATGATGCCATAACCAGGTAGCCGGATATTGGTTAGAAATCCTTCCTGATAACAATTGCTCTGTACTCTCCTTTTTACCTTCTCCAACCACCAGGACGATAATCTTTTTCGCTGATAGGATGTCATTCATACCAAGTGTCAATCCTTTTGTTGGTTTTGAGTGGATGCTCTTAATCATACTGTGTTCTTGTGATTGATCAGCTAATTTGGCGACATGACATTTTAGTTTCAATTCCTCAGCTGGTTCGTTAAAACCAAGATGACCATTCTTTCCCATTCCGAGAATACAGATATCAATGGGTCCTTCTTTTTTTAGGTAAGTTTGAATACGCTGACATTCCTTTTCTATATCAGATACTTCTGTATAAAATTGAAAATATCTATCTGATGATATCATCCATGGTTCCAGAATATGTTGTTCAATATAAGCGTGACATGTTCCTTCAGTAGTCTCTAAACCGATCCATTCATCCAATGGTATTATTCTTACTCCTTTTAGTAGTTCACTATAATTCGCTAATTCTCGATATAGCTTTGAAGGAGAATTTCCAGTAGCAGCGCAGATCAATGCTTGTGGCATTTGCTGAATTTCTATTAAGACGAGCTCTGCTGCCTTGTGGCTCAATGAAACAGCATTATCAAAGTATTGGATATTCATGATCGCTCTTGAGTTTGGGCAGATGCTACCAGTTTCATAGTAAGCCAACCGAATATAGTACCTATAAGAATTAAAATTAGAGCGGTCATATATGCTCCCAAAACGGCATGACCAACACTAAACAAAATACTATTTAAAAAGATAACACCAAAAACAAAGCCCAACCATGAATCGTGTGTATTGCTACGGCTCTCCAGTTCTGGCAACTGGGCCGCAATAGGCCCCCACCATCCTTTTGGACGAACTTTTTTATAAAAGGCTAACAACGTTTCATTATCGACGGGTTTAGTAGCGAAGGTGACGATGAGGCTAATAGCCGTGCACAGAAATAAGATGATTGTTGCTCTAATGAGAGCTACATCATCGTGATACCAGCTATGGGCTAGTTCAAATATTGATTCATCTACCCACCCTAATTTGTACACCCATTCAATCCATAAAAAACCATTGGCAAGAATCAATGCAGAGACTAAACTCGCTATTTCAGACCACGCATTGATGCGCCACCAAAA
>DKPS01000186.1 GCA_002471345.1 Saprospiraceae bacterium UBA7328 | reverse complement strand
TCGGTTGAATTGGCCAAAACAATCTAGAAAATAGTTTATTAAACTCTATATTTATATTTGACCAAATGTTGTCAATTGTACTTGATGAAGACTCTATGTTGTGGATTGATGTTTTTCATTTCCTCTCAATCTATAATTGGGCAAATCGATACTTTGCTCATTTGTGACCCAAAAGATGTAGTTGAACTTCAAGCTCCACTAGGTCGGCAGGGATATAAATGGACTCCCCCATATAGTCTTGATAATCCTACGATCCAGAATCCCATTGCCTATCCCGTCTTCAATACTTTGTATGTGGCCGAAATGATAGGTGAAATTCTTGGTGAAAATTTAATTAAGAACCCTGATTTTGAAGAAGGCAATGTAGGATTCGAAAGTGAGTATCCCTATACCGATCGCATCTTTATTCAAGGATTATATTGAGTAAGTCAAAGTGCAAAGGAACTAAATGGTATATTTTTTACAGATTGCCCTGATCATACCTCTGGCTCAGGACTTATGATGGTAGTAGACGGTTCTCCTATAGAAGGGACTAAAGTCTGGTGTCAAACTATAGAAATTGACTCAAATACTCTATATGCATTTTCTACGTGGCTCGCTTCGGTATTAGGAGATAATCCAGCAGAATTACAATTTACAATCAACGATGAACAATTGGGGTATTCATTTTCGGCAGTAGAAAGTGTCTGTCAATGGCGACAATTCTATCAATTGTGGGAATCAAATGACACTACATTGGCGGAAATATGCATCATAAATAAAAATACTGATCCGAATGGCAACGATTTCGCTTTGGATGACTTTCTATTTGTAGAAACAGAAAAACCCACTTTTGATAGCACTTTGGTAATTATAGAACAAGTAAATGTTGGTGCAAAGGTGACTCTTTTACCTGATTGTGGGCAAGCAAATGGTCTGATCACTATAAACCCTAAAGGAGGTGCAGGGAGATTGTCATATGCGATTGATGGTTTGGAATTCCAGGAACAACAAATATTTAAAGATGTCTCTGATGGCTGGCATACACTCTCTATTAAAGACGTCACATCGGCTATTTCTGAATTCAATACTTGTGTTTTTGACACAACTATTTTAGTCAGTCAAAATCCTTGTCCAGTGTATATTCCAAATGTCATCAAAAGAAGAAGCTTAAATAACGGACAGTTTTTCATTACACCCCATCCAGATTTTAAAGGAACTATTGCTTCATTATCGATATATGACCGATGGGGAAATCTACTTTATCAATCTAAAGATCATGCGACAATTATTAAAGGATGGAATGGAAAAATACAAGATCAAACTGAAGCCCCATCCGGTGTTTATGGATACATTCTTGAGTTTTATTATCCCGACGGTCGAGTAGTACAAAAAGTAGGGGATATTACATTGATTTGATTTTTGGAAAAAATCTATTCAATAAAATCTGCTCTCATTTAATGAATACTCCACCATGAGCATATCTTTCATTTCCCTATTTAAAGGATATTGGTCTGAATCTGCCATTTCTTTTTCTAGAAGTGCTGGGAAGACTATCTTTTCGACTTTCAATTATAAGAATGGAACCTTTGGAGCTGGTTTCTAATGCCACTCTTTGAGGATGTCTTGGATCCTTTAAATACCATAATTGGAATAATATCCTCTTTTGCCGGGATGTATTGTAAAGCCAATGTTTCCTCTACCATTGTAGACTTGCCTTTTGGCATAACTCCTTGGATAAAATGATTTCTAAACCTTCGTTTAAATAGAACTTTAGAAATAGTATGTACTTAGACTTAGGGATTGTGATTTTTTAGGACGAAGCTGACATATTTATGATTATGTTTTTAAATTCTTTGTCGTTTTTCCAATAACCTTAACTTGTCAAAACAATTTAGATGAATAATGCATGACCCAATTATTAGTGGTTCAAGAAGAACTACAATTTACCATTCTGATTGACTTATTAAATGAAAAACATAGATCAATTCGGAACTTCTATTATATGTCCATGTGTATGTATGAATCCAATTTATAAATCTCTTAATTTGCCAAATATTAGCGAGGCAAGTCATTAAAAGATGATAAAAAGCAATGATCATTGCCCAAGAGTTATTCTAAATTGAAAAACGTACCAAGAATATAAAATACACATGAGCACAAATGATAAATTTTATGCTATAAATCCAAGCAGCAATAATCAATTGGAAGGTGAATACACAAATGCCACTGAAGCAGTCATCCATTCTGCTGTACAGAAATCAAAAGAAGCAATGGCTATTTATAGAAAGAAGGATAAGGATAGCATCGCTAATTTTTTAGACCAAGTTGCACAGGAAATATTGAATTTGGGCGATTCTCTTTTAGAAAGATGTCGCCTAGAAACAGCTCTTCCAATGGCTAGACTACAAGGTGAAAGAGGAAGAACGATAAATCAATTGAAATTATTTGCCTCTGTTGTACGAGAAGGTTCTTGGATTGATGCCCGTATAGATACTGCCATTCCTGAAAGAAGTCCTTTTCCGAAGTCAGATATCAGACATATACTACAGCCATTAGGACCTGTAGCAGTATTTGGTGCTAGTAATTTTCCATTGGCTTTTTCCGTAGCTGGTGGTGATACGGCCTCTGCTTTGGCAGCTGGATGCACTGTCGTTGTGAAGGCACATCCAGCCCATCCTGGGACATCAGAGTTAGTTGCCAGTGCAATTCATAAAGCCATAAGTATATGTGGGATGCCTGAAGGTACATTTTCATTAATTCAGGGGAATAACAATACCGTGGGTAAGACTTTAGTGAAGCATCCAGATATTAAAGCTGTAGGGTTTACTGGGTCATTTGGAGGAGGCAAAGCGTTATTTGACATTGCGAATTCTCGAACTGAACCTATTCCTGTATATGCTGAAATGGGAAGTACTAATCCAGTTTTTATTTTGCCTAAAGCACTGAGGGAAAAAACGGAAACGATTGCCATTGGAATGGCCAATTCTATTACACTCGGAGTAGGGCAATTCTGTACCAATCCAGGTTTGACATTTATTGAAGAATCAAAAGAAGCAAATAAGTATTTTGATTATTTAGCCACGAGTCTGAAGGATAAACCCTCTGGAACAATGCTTTCGAAAGGCATAAAAGATGCATATGAAATTGGTATTGAAAACACTTTGAAAATTGATGGAGTTGAAGAAATGGCTTCTGGTCGAGAAGCTGGGATCTCTGGCCAAGTTGCAGCCAAAATATTCAATACTACATTTGAGAAATATTCTAAATCTGAACTATTGAATGAAGAAAATTTTGGACCATCGAATGTAGTAATTACATCAAAGTCAAAAGAACAAATATTAGAAGCTGCAAAAAACTTAAAAGGTCATCTTACAGCAACAGTTCATGGAATGAATGAGGATTTTGATAACTACAAAGAACTTTTTGATATTTTAGAACAAAAGGTTGGAAGGGTTATTATAAATGGCTACCCAACCGGTGTAGAGGTTTGTCATTCAATGGTTCATGGAGGACCTTATCCATCCACAACTGCAGTTCAATCTACTTCTGTAGGGACGAACGCTATCAAACGCTTTGTGCGACCTATTTGCTTTCAGGATTTTCCAGAATCACTTTTACCCTCTGCATTACACAATTCAAATCCTTTAAATATTTGGAGATTAGTAAATGGAGAGCTGATGAAAGAAGAGGTTGTATAAATATTTCGATTGGGATTCTTACTTCTTTTAGATTTTATCTAATCCTTTTACCTTTCATCCAATATTTATGGTGTGAAAGAATTCGTGCGTATTGTTGATCCTCAATTAAAATCCTAATCACCAATTGTGTTTTTTAATTATTCTTCAATTTTTCAAGACAAGTCTTTTTCAAAATTTTGTGCAGGCCACTAATCTCCAAGTTGATCACAAACGCTAATTTCTTATAATTCAAGATGGTAAAGAAAATAGTCTTATTTTCAAATTCATATTTAATTCTACTATGCGTAAGATTGGTCTTCTTTTACTGATGATTATTCTTTTTTGCATTAATTGCAAAAAGGAAAATGGAATTCAGCCTAACATCCTTTTTATTTTTGCTGATGACTTAGGTTATGGAGAATTAGGCAGCTATGGCCAGGAAAAAATAGAAACACCAAACCTTGATGAATTGGCGGAAAATGGGATGCGGTTTACACAGTACTATTCTGGTTCTCCTGTATGTGCACCATCAAGATGTATACTCATGACAGGCCAACATTCAGGCCATGCATATATTCGAGGAAATGACGAAATGAGATCGCGTGGAGATGTTTGGAATCATAGAGCGATGGCTCATAATCCAGGTTTGGAAGGTCAGTATCCATTAGCTGATAGTATTATAACAATAGCAGAGAAATTAAAAGATGGTGGCTACAGTACTGCTTTATTCGGAAAATGGGGATTAGGTTATCCAGGATCAGAAAGCCTCCCTAGAACTCAGGGGTTTGATTATTTCTATGGATACAACTGCCAAAGGCAAGCTCACAATTTGACCCCCCTTCACCTATGGCGTAATGAAGAAAAGGATATTCTTAAAAATGACACTCTCATTCCTCGTACCCTTTTAGCCGATGGTGCTGATCCTTATGATCCAAATAGTTATGATAAATATAACATGCCCGGATATGCACCTACTTTCATTTTTAATGACATTCTGAATTATGTGGATAATATAGGTGCAGATCCATTCAGTATATTTTGGGAATCACCTATTCCTCATGTTCCACTTCAAGCTCCTAAAAACTGGATAGATCATTATGTTCAGAAGTTTGGAGATGAAGAGCCTTATCTTGGAGATAAAGGATATTTCCCTTGTAGATATCCAAATGCAACCTACGCGGCAATGATCTCCTATTTTGATGAAAACATAGGAAAATTAATTCAAAAACTAAAAGAAAAAGGATTGTATGAAAATACGTTAATCATGTTTTCATCTGACAATGGCCCTACTTATGCGGGAGGAGTAGATGCCACTTATTTTGACAGTGCTAGACCTTTTAAATCAGAAAGAGGTTATGCAAAAGGATTTGTGAAAGAAGGAGGTATAAGAGTGCCATTAATAGCTTCTTGGCCTGGTATGATCCAAGCTGGCTCGATAAGCGATCATATAGCATCTTCTCAAGACATCTACCCTACTTTTTGTGATTTAGCGGGAATAGATTTTAATAATAATGATATTGATGGTGTCAGCTTTAAATCTGCTCTTCTTCAAAAAAAGGATCAAGTTGCTCACGATCATCTCTATTGGGAATTTCCTGAAGGTCAAGGTCAAGTTGCTGTAAGAAAGGGGAAATGGAAAGCATTTATTCCTAGAGTAAAAGAAGGAAATGATCAATTGGAGTTGTACAACCTAGAACTTGATCCCTTGGAGACGACTAATATTGCAAATGACAATGTAGAAATGGTCGATCAAATGTGGGAGATTATAAGATCTGAGCATTCCACTTCATTTCATCCCCGATGGCAATTAGCACTTCTAGATCAATGACGCTCTACCAGTTAATGTATAGTAAATTGACTTTCAATTTTTTAGATATCTCTATAGATTTGAAACATGACTCGAGTTTTCAATTTTTTATTTCTGATCATATTACTTAGCTCTTCTTGTAGTAGACAAACAGTAGAATGGGTTTATATGGATCCAGTATCTGAAGAAATTAAAGAAATCGACAACTTGAGATACCTAACGTGTGATGCGGACTCATACAAACTCAAACTAGCATATGTAGAAGATGCATTCAAATACATAATATTTCATGCCGAACTAGAAAGTTATCATCGAGACACCTTGCTAATAGAAATAAAAGACATAAGGTGGGCCGAGGGAAAAGATGATAATATTTGGCGAAATGTCATTAATAAAAATGAATTATTATCTGCATTAGAAAAAGAACGAGATGATATTAGAAAAGCTAAAAAGACTTCTACTATAACCAATGCAGTTATTGCGGGATTAGAAGTTTTAGCAATAGCTGCTAGCCCTGGTGGAGGTGCCAGTGCATTGTTTTATGCAGCAGAATCAGGCGTATACATTGCGGAAGATAGAGCAGCTTTTAATGTGGCCTCTTTATCCGTAGATGATGAAAAAAAGTATATTGAAGATTGGGTGCTTTCTGAGGAAGATTTACCTCCATATGAAATGTTAGACTTTGATCTAATAATTGACAGAAGACTTTATACCAAACCTATTCTATTCAGAGCATTAATCAACAATGAATCCTGTCTATTCGAGTTTTCCCCTAAAATTATCGAAGAAAGATTCTAGAATAACCTGTTGTTATTTCTACGCTTTAACTATTTTCAAGGAGATTATAAATCATTGAAAATGAAGAACATATTCAACGCCCTGTTTGCCACTACTTTGATATTAGTAAGTTGCGCTCCTACTGAAGAATTTGATATTCTTATAAAAAACGGAATGGTATATGACGGCAGTGGTGATTCTCCACAACAGGTGGATATAGGTATTAATGGAAATCAAATTGTCAAAATAGGAAACCTAAATAATGCAAAGTCAGAAAATGTCATAAATGCATCAGCTAAGGTTGTTGCTCCGGGCTTTATAAATATGCTCAGTTGGTCAACAGAATCACTAATACAAGATGGAAGGTCATTAGGAGATATCAAACAAGGAGTAACCTTAGAAGTAATGGGTGAAGGATGGTCTATGGGCCCCTTAAATGCACAGATGAAAGCTAATGAGAAAGCATTTCAAAAAGACATCGTCTATGATATTGAATGGAATACTCTCGGTGAATACTTGGAGTATCTCGAAAGGAAAGGAGTGTCCACTAATGTAGCTTCATTTGTAGGTGCTACTACTTTAAGAATGAATGAATTGGAAGAAGAAAATAGGGCCCCTACAGTAGAAGAGCTCATGAGAATGAAAGCTCTTGCAAGGCAGGCTATGGAAGAAGGAGCAATGGGAATCGGTTCTTCATTGATTTATGCACCAGCATTTTATGCTAAAACTGATGAGCTAATTGAACTTTGTAAAGTAGCCTCAGAATATGGTGGCATGTACATATCTCACCTGAGAAGCGAAGGTGATTATTGGATGGAAGCCATAGATGAATTATTAAAAATAGCTCATGATGCAGATATCGCGGCAGAGATATATCATCTTAAAGCAGGGGGAAAAGCCAATTGGCCTAAATGGGAAAAGGCCGTAGCGAAAATTGATTCTGCTAGAGCCGCAGGATTAAAGATTACCACTGATATGTACAATTATACTGCTGGGGCAACTGGCCTTGATGCCTCTATGCCTCCTTGGGTTCAAGAAGGTGGTTATATAGAGTGGGCTAATAGACTTAAGGACCCAGCAATTAGAAAGAAAGTGAAGAAGGAAATGAAGGATAAGGGAGATAATTGGGAAAACCTCTATTTCGCTGCGGGTGATGCTTCTAAACTAAAACTCGTTGGCTTTAGGAATGATAATCTGAGGCATCTTACTGGAAAAACATTAGCCGAGGTTGCGGAGATGAGAGGGCAAGATCCTGAAGATGTGGCAATGGATTTGGTTATTGAAGATAGTAGTCGTGTAGGAACAGTATATTTTCTAATGTCAGAGGAGAATGTGAAAAAACAAATTAAAATACCATATATGAGTTTTGGCTCTGATGCTGCTTCTATGGCGCCAGAACCACCCTTTACTAACTCTAGTACCCATCCAAGATCATATGGTAATTTTGCTAGATTGTTAGGGAAATATGTAAGAGATGAAAAAGTCATATCCATGCAAGAGGCAATCTATAAGCTAACATCTCTTCCAGCCTCAAATTTAAAAATCAGAAAAAGAGGAGTTCTTAAAGAAGGTTATTATGCTGATGTAGTTGTTTTTGACCCTGAGACTATAGCAGACAAAGCTACTTTTGATGATCCTCATCAATTTTCGATAGGAATGAGTCATGTAGTTGTAAATGGAGAACAGGTACTTAAAGATGGAGAACATACAGGAGCTACTCCTGGTAAAGTAGTAAGAGGACCTGGTTGGACTGGATGGAAAGACTTGGACAAGAAATAAAGAAAATAGAAGAGGTATCACGGTTTCCAATGATACCTCTTTAGAAAGTATTTCTAAAATTTCTTTATTAGGCTCCTAGTTTAAGTGCAGCCATAATTGCTCCAGATAAAGCCATAAATGCTAAGATGTATCCAGCATCTATTAAAAATAGTTTCAAAGATTTTCTTTGATAGAGATAATTAATAGCCGTTGCAGGTAGAGCAAACATTGCTGCTAACTGTGCTCCATGAAAGCCGCCATGTGTAAATGTCTGGGCTTCAGGTGGATGAAAATTAATCATATAGTTTACTCCAAAACTAAGTAAGATCATCATTAAAAAGGGCTAGTCCATGAGTACGGGCCATATCCTTCTGTGCATCTTCATCAGAAAGACCAGTTTCTCTGCCTGCCACATTTTGCCAAAAGCAAAAGTGTACCAGCCAAATCCCAACATAAAAGCAGCAACAGCACCGATAATTGGTTCTAAATACGCCATAGTATAATCTGTTTTAAGGTGAAACAATGGTTTGAAAATAGCAATAATTTCAATTTGTAAAGAATAATATACTGATAGATAAAGAATTACATATTAAAGAAGTTCATTTTGTAAATTTGTGCACACTTTAGTTTCATTCACAAAAAAGCCTGTTTTATATGTTAATGATAGACGAAGCTATTCTTGCAAAAGCCCAAATTTGGTTAAATGGAAATTATGACCAGGACACCAAAAATGAAATTGAGAACCTTATTAATAACAAAGAATATGATGCCCTGAGTGATGCTTTTTATAAGGATCTTGAATTTGGCACAGGAGGTCTTCGGGGAATAATGGGACCTGGAACAAATAGAGTTAACAAGTATACCATCGGAATGGCAACTCAAGGACTATGTAACCATCTTAAGAATAAGTATGGTGAGGAAAAAATAAGTGTGGCTATTGCTCATGATAGCAGAAATAATTCTGACGAATTATCACATGTCACTCGAGATGTTTTTACAGCCAATGGTATAAAGGTCTATTTCTTTTCTGAAATGCGGCCTACTCCACAGCTTTCTTATGCAATTAGAGAATTGGGTTGTAAAAGTGGTGTGATGTTAACTGCTTCTCATAACCCAAAAGAATACAATGGTTATAAGGCTTATGGTAATGATGGATGTCAGGTTGTAACACCAGAAGATGTTCAAATTATTGATGAAGTCAAGAAGATAGAATCTGTTGATCAGGTAAAGTTTCAAGGGAAATCTGACTTAGTTGAAATAATAGACAGTTCCTTTGATCAAAAGTTT
>DKPS01000163.1 GCA_002471345.1 Saprospiraceae bacterium UBA7328 | reverse complement strand
GCAGAATTACAAGAATATTGTCTCCGAAAACTCGGCAAACCAGTTGTCGATGTAAACCTTGCGGATGAACAAATGGATGATATGATTGCTGAATCTGTTCAATTGTTTCAGGAATATCATTTTGATGGAACGGAAAGAGCATTTTTAGTTGAACAAGTAGCAGCAAGCACACTTACTTTTGCGTCTTCTGCAACAGGAACATTTGTAGAGGATGAAACAATTACTGGTGGTTCATCGAACGCAACAGCAATCATCCACGAAAGAACAAGTGGTACAGTTTTAAAATTTAAGACACACAAAGATGGTAATGGTATTCGTGCAGCTAATACAGTTGCTAATACATTTGTTGCTGGAGAAACAGTTACAGGGTCATCTTCTGGTGCAACAGGAACAGTACACGGAACACAAGCAACAGCAGTTTCTTTTGGAAATATAGACACAAAATCATTAACAGTAGATGATACCATCATAGGAGTACAGGATGTACTTCCAGTAAGTAAGGGGTTGTCATCCAATGATATGTTCTCTTTTGAATATCAATTTCGTTTGAACGAACTACCTAATTTACTCAAAGAAGGTGGTGGTTTAAGTACATATGTTCAAGGTAGACAAAATCTTGCTCTTTTAACTCAAGTATTTTCGGGCGCAGAATCAAGACAAATTCGTTTCAATAGACTGACAGACAAACTTCATATTGATATGGATTGGGATACAGCTGTAGAAATCGGAGATGCAATTGTTGTAATGGTCTTGAAAAAAATTGATGGAAGCAGTTACACAGAAATTTATAATGATATTTTTCTCAAGAAATATACAACTTCTTTGTTCAAGAAACAATGGGGTCAGAATTTGATGAAATATGATGGTGTTCAATTGCCGGGCGGAGTAACATTGAATGGAAGACAAATTTATGATGATGGAAACGCAGAACTGGAAAAACACGAAGAAGAATTACAACTCAAATATCAATTGCCCGATAATTTCTACTTAGGATAACCGAATGGCTACTAACTCATATTTTCGCAATTTCGATGCGAGGAATGAACAGGAACTTTTACATTCACTTGTAACGGAATCTATACAAGTATATGGACACGATGTTTCTTATATTCCTAGAACATTGATAAACGAAGATACTATACTTGGTGAGGATTCAATTTCAGAGTTTAAGGATGCACATTCGATAGAAATGTACATAAAATCTGTCGATGGATTTGAGGGAGAAGGTGATTTGATTTCCAAATTTGGTTTGGAAGTTCGGGATCAAATAGTTTTTTCCTTAGCACGAAGAGCTTGGGAAGGATTGGATATAGGAACTCGCCCAAAAGAAGGCGATTTGATTTACTTTCCACTTACTAGTAAACTTTTTCAAATAACCTTTGTCGAACACGAAACACCATTTTATCAGAATGGTGCATTACCCACGTTTGACCTTACTTGTGAACTCTTCACATATTCCGATGAAGCATTGGATACAGGAATTGATGACATAGATGTAGTAGAAAGACAACAATCTTTTGTTCGTACTTTTGAGTTGTCTAGTGTATCGGGAACTTTCACAGTTGGTGAAACTGTTACAGGCGGAACATCTGCTGTTACAGGAGAAGTTGCAAGATGGGATTCTACTACGAGTTATTTGTATCTCATCAATATGACAGGATCATTTACTCTATCGGAAATATTGACAGGAGCAACTAGTACAGCAACTGGAACATATAACGTACAACAATCAACTGCTGAAGCTTCTACTACATTACAATCGATAGATGATGGAACAGAAGATAAAACTTCAAGTAATAAACAGTTTGAGATTGATGCAGATTCAGTATTTGATTTTTCTGAAGGAAATCCATTTGGAGATAATCCGTAATGTTTGGAACATATTTTTACCACCAAACTTCAAGAAAAATGGTGGTTGCATTTGGAACATTATTCAATACTATTGAGGTTCATAGAACGGATAGTTCCGATGCTGTAACAGAAGTAGTCAAGATTCCTTTGTCTTATGGGCCAAAGGATAAGATGTTAGCAAGAATTACTTCAGATCCTAGTCTTAGTTCGACTGTAGCTTTGACTGTTCCAAGAATGGGATTTGAATTGACATCAATGTCTTATGATGGCGCGAGAAAACTCAATACTCTTGGTAGAAATGTTAAAACAGGAACTACGGGCCTTAAAAAACAATACAATCCTGTTCCTTATAATTATGATTTTTCTCTTTATATTTTTGTTAAAAACGCAGAAGATGGAACACAAATATTAGAACAGATACTTCCATTTTTCACACCAGAATTCACAATAACAATGACTCTAATTTCTGGTATGGACATAAAAATGGATATACCTTTAGTACTTTCTAGTGTTTCTAGCGAAGATACATATGAAGGAGATTTTGCGACAAGGCGTTCTATTATTTGGACACTTAACTTTTCTATGAAGGGTTATCTATATCCAAACATAGTAGATAACGCAAAAATTATTACGTCTTCTACAGTAGATACACATCTTATGTCTGCAGCTGTTACAGCAGAACCAGTATATATTGTATCAGAAGATAGTACTTCTTATAGTACAAATTTTATGATTTTAAATGCTCATGAAATAGATGGGTCTACTAGAATACGTTTGTTGTCAGAAGAATCAGAGGAAGGTTCTACTGCTGGTGCAACAGTTGAAAGAGTCACAGTAGCTCCAAAAGATACAACAGCGTCAACCGATGATGATTTTGGATTTAGTGAAACCTTTGAGTTCTTTCCACATGGCGAAACACACGATCCAGTAGCTGGAACTGATAGTTAATGAAAACTGAAAAATTAGTTGAACATCGAATTGAGAAACATTTAGATTTAGTAGAAGATGTCTCTGAAAAAGAAGTTCAAGTTGTAGATAATATAGATAGTAGAGTGCCCATTGTCGTAAACGAAGACGACACTAAAGACAATGACTTTCAATATGCTCGTGAAAATCTTTATGACATAATTGAAAAGGGCAGAGATGCAATGGGAGAACTTTTAGAAATTGCAAAAGCGGAAGAATCTCCTAGAGCCTTTGAGGTTTTCGGTCAATTACTCAAAAATATGACCGATACACAAGGAACATTAATGGAATTGCATCAAAAGAAACAAAAGTTAGAAAATGCTGGGGATAGACAGGAAGTTACCAAAGCTCAAAACGTTACTAACGCATTATTTGTTGGCAGTACTGCCGACTTGTTAAAATTAGTAAAGAAAGAGACAAAAGAAAATGCTTGATATATTTAACACATCTGAAATGATAATGATGGGCCTAGTGGTATTCTCTTCATTTTGGATATTTCTATTTAATTATAGACAAGATAACAAGGAAAAATATAGTGGTAACTCTTGGTTGATTTTACTTGATCTTCTTATCAATATGGGAATGTCTGTAACTGGTTATCTATTAATTTCTGTTGTATTTACAAATATTCCACAACTTGCAGCTTATGAGGGTTATCGTTATCCTATTGGATACTTATTTGGATTAACATCTAATGTAAGTATACCAATTGTTCTTAAATGGTTTCAACAACAAATCACTAAGAAGTTGAACGAAGCAGGGAAAGGAAAATAGATTATGGCTGAAAAAAATATTGCAAACGGAAAAGACCAAAAGATTTTACAACATGACATTGAAGAAATAGATAAAAAAGTTGAAGAAGTTCAGCAACTAGAACTTTCGGCCAAAGACCAAATAGTTGCGAGTAAATCATTTATCTATGTTATTATTGGACTACTTGTATACTTAATTTTTCTAGTAATTCCAGACATGGATGAAAGAATGACATGGATGGAAAAAGACCTTTCAGCTGTTTTAGTTCAAAGTGAAAGATTTAAAATATCTACGAGAGTTTTTGCGAGAGATAATCAATGTGCAACTTGCCACCTAGACCCTGACCATTTACTTCATAACCTACAAACAATATATCCAAGTTTTTCTGATATTAAAGCATTCATGAGAGTAGGACACATGAGATATTATACCATGACAACTCCTGTATCAGATGAAGATCTTATGGAGGTTTATAGGACTTTGAAATGATAATGGGTGGAAAACTTCTTGTTTGTTTAGTGTGGATATTTTGGATAATGGTTATTGACAATCCAGTTAGTGGGGGCCCACCCAATGAGCGTATTGATAATAACATTAATCAACTAGTAGAACAGTTAGAAAAACTTAAAGCTTTAAAACTGAAAACTACAGGAAGAATAGAAGAATATAATCCAACATACGGAACTACATTTGATAGAGTGATAAAAAGAGGTTATGTCATTTGTGGAACTAATGATGAATTTCCTGGCTTTTCCGAAGAAGCATACGATGGTGAAAATCTCACATGGAAAGGATTTGATGTTGATATATGTAAAGCAGTTGCTGCTGCAGTATTTGGAGATTCAGAAGCTGTAGAATATGAAATAATAAATGGTGTAACTAGATTTACAGCTTTAAAAGATGGCACTATTGATATGTTGTCTGCTGCAACAACATACACATTTACAAGAAATGTTCTAAAGAGATTTGAATTTTTACCAACAACATATTACGATGGTCAAGGATTTATCACTAAGAAAACTTTAGGTGTATCATCTGCTAAACAGATGCACGGAGCTAAAATATGTTTCAAGGGTTCTGGTACTGCTGCTAAAAATATTGCAGACTTTATGGAATTACACCAAATAAAGTATATTCCAGTAGCAGTTTCGGTTAATGAAAAAACGAAAGATGTGTATCTTAGGGGTGATTGTGATATGTATGGAACTGATAGGTCTGGATTAGCATCTAATAGATTGGGGTTCAATTCACCAGAAAGACATATAATTTTACCAGAAATTATATCTAAAGAACCACTTGGCCCAGTTGTAAAATATGGTGATCAAAAATGGTCAGATGTAGTAAGATGGACAGTATATGTTCTTTTTATTGCAGAAGAAATGGGAATAAATTCAAAAAATATTGATACTTTCATAGATAATAAAGACCCAAACATCCAAAGATTTATGGGAGAAAAAAATGGTGTTGATCATCCGAATCTTGGAGCTAAACTTGGATTACAATCAACTTGGTCTTATGACGTAATAAAACAAGTAGGAAATTACGAAGAAATATTTGATCGAAATATTAGGAAAAAATTAGGACTAAAACGAGGTCTTAATAAATTATATTCTGATGGTGGGTTGCTTTATTCTCCGCCATTAAAATAATTTTTTTAAAGTTTGGGCAAAGATGGAAGATTTATCGGAACAATATATTAAACTAAAGGAAGAACTCGATGATAAAGACGCTATAAAAAGGTATGTTCGCCTTAAAGACGAGATGGATTCTGTTAAAATCGAAGATATTCTTTTTCAAGAAGAAATCGTTGAAGATGTTGAGGAAATCGTTGAAGAAGATGAAGAAATTATTGAAAAAATTATCGATAAAGAACCAATAAAAAAATATATTCAGATTAAGTTAGAACTAGATGCTATTAAAAAAGAAAATAGAATAAGAGCGGAAGAGGACAAAAAACGAAGAGATGAGAAAGCTTTAGAAGACAAAAAGCGAAGAGAAGAAAAAACTCTCGGGCAAATGGAATCCTTATTTTCATCTCTCAAGGAAAAAGAAAAACAAGTTGTAAAAGAATTAGAAATAACAGAAGAAATTATTAATGAAAAAGTCGAAGAAAAACCATTCCCTAGTTACGAATCAGTAGTAAATGTAATATCAAAACAAGAATCTATAAAAGAAAAAACAGAATTACAAGAACAACCGGCTGACTCTGTTTCTGCTCGAATCGACAAACTAGAAAAATCAATAAGAAAAATTATATTTTCAGAACATGGTGGTGGATTAGACCCAAATAAAATTTCTGCTGATTTAATTCCAACCACCACTAATACTTATAGTTTAGGTTCTTCTACTAAAACTTGGAAAGATTTACATTTAAGTGGTGCTACTCTTGTAATTGGAGAAACACAACTTGCTTCATCTGAACTTACTGTTTTAGATGCTGTTGTTGCTGGTACTGTTTCCGCAAGTAAAGCAACGATTGTTGATGCAAATAAAGATATTACTGGTTTTAGGAATGTAAATGCATCTTCATATTCAATCGGTGGAACTGCTATTACTTCTACTGCTACTGAACTTAATCTTTTAGATGGTGTTTCTGGATTAGTTCAATCGGACTTTGTAAAATTAGCTGCGATTGATGCAACCGCTGCAGAAATTAATTTGATAAATGGAGGAACTACAAGAGGAACTACTTCTGTAGTATCGGGCGATGGTATTTTAATTAATGATGATGGAACTATGCGAATGACAAATGTTGATACTGTTTCAACATATTTTGCGAGTCATAGTGTAGGAGGTTCAAACATTGTAACAACTGGTGCTCTTGATTCTGGTTCTATAACATCTGGATTTGGTACTATTGATACTGGTTCTTCCAATATTACTACAACTGGAACAGTAACGGGCGGAACTTTTGCTGGAACACTTTCTACAGCCGCACAGGGAAATATCACTTCTCTAGGTACATTAACATCTCTTACCGTTGATAACATTATCATTAACGGAACAAATATTGGACATACGAGTGATACGGATGCTATTTCAATTGCATCAAGTGGAAATGTAACAATATCTCAAGATCTGGCGGTATCTGGTGCTCTTACCATTAGTGGGGGAACTACTAAAATTGAAAGTACAGTTACTACGGTTGTTGATCCAATTATCCATCTTCAAACTGCAACTGGTGGTGGTGCATTAGGATCTGACACAAACAAAGATGTTGGTCTTGCACTTCAGTATCATACAGGGTCGGCTGCAAAAACTGCATTTCTTGGATACGATGATTCGGCGGGAAAATTAACTTTTATTCCAGATGCAACACTTTCTTCAGAAGTTGTTTCTGGAACTGTCGGAACAATTGTGGCTGAACTTGAAGGAAATTCAACAACTGCAACTGCGCTTGAAACTGGTAGAACCATAGGAATGACAGGAGATGTGGTTTGGACTTCTGAATCTTTTACTGGTTCTGGAAACGTAACAGGAGTTGCAACAATTCAAGCAGGAGCGGTTGAAAATTCTATGCTTGCTGATGATGCAGTTGGTGCTGATGAACTTGCCTCAAATTCAGTAGTTAATGCTAGTGTTGCTTCGGGTGCTGCTATTGCACTTAGCAAACTTGCGACAACTACCTCAAGTAGAGTATTGGAAACGAGTGGAACTGGTGTAATTTCTGCAAGTGATATAACTACAACTGAACTTGCATTACTAGACGGATCTTCTGCTGGTTCGATAGTTAATTCAAAAGCAGTTATCTATAGTGGAACTGGCACGATTGCTGGAACATTATCAACAGCTGCACAGGGAAATATTACTTCTCTTGGTACATTAAC
>DKPS01000118.1:2882-34491 GCA_002471345.1 Saprospiraceae bacterium UBA7328 | reverse complement strand
AGCGAGATAGAGAGCATAAAGAACATTTTTATCCAAACCCCCACTCAATCTCAAGTCAAATTAGGAGAGTTGGTAGACATCAGGTACGAGCAAGGGCCTCAAGCTATTAAGAGTGAAGATGGTTTTCTCGTGGGTTATGTACTATTTGATAAGGAACCTGGCTATGCAGAAGTAGAAGTGGTGAATAATGCACAGAATCATCTGGATAAACTTATTAGTGATGGAGATCTAACTATACCTTCTGGAGTTAATTACAAGTTTGCAGGAAATTTCGAACAACAAGTCAGAGCAAATAAGCGACTAGGGCTAGTGATTCCGATTTCATTGAGTTTGATATTCCTAATACTCTATTTGCAGTTCAAATCTGTTACTATTTCTTTGATGGTATTCTCAGCAGTATTTGTAGCATTTGCAGGTGGATTCATCATGATAGGTCTTTATGATTCGCCTTCATTTATGGATTTTACTCTGATGGGTACAAATATGAGAGATCTATTTCAGATTCACACGATAAATCTGAGTGTAGCTGTATGGGTAGGCTTTTTAGCCTTATTCGGGATTGCTACTGATGATGGAGTATTAGTGGCCACATTCCTGAAAGATAGTTTTGAAAAGAATCTTCCTCAATCTATATCGGAGATAAGAGATGCAGTAGTGCAAGGAGGATTACGAAGAGTAAGACCAGCAATGATGACAACTGCTACAACCATTTTAGCATTACTTCCAATATTGACGAGTACAGGAAGGGGGGCAGATATAATGTTGCCAATGGCCATTCCTTCATTTGGAGGGATGACACTTCAGGTCATTACCATGTTCACAGTACCAGTGCTATTTAGCCTCTGGAAAGAAGTACAATTTAAATACACTTCAAAATTTAAGAAACAATGAATAAATACACAATATTGATTTTGGGTCTTTGTTGGCATTTATCTGTCCATGCTCAGTCTGTAGATCACTTTATTGATTTAGCAATAAAACACAATCCAGGATTAGAGGCATTGAGACTAGGCTATGAATCAGCCAAAGAGCAAAGCAATCAAGTAGGTGACTATCCCGATCCCAAGGTAAGTTTAGGCATAGGTATTTTGCCTGTAGAAACACGACTTGGAGCACAGCGATTTAAGGTAGGTGTGAGTCAAGCTATCCCATGGAAGGGACTACTCGATGCTCGTAAGGATACTAAGTTTTTACAGGCTCAGTCATTATCTTACAAAGATGATGTGAAAGAAATAGATATTGCTTATGCAATTCGCACTGCCTATAATTCATTGGTTTTTATAGAAGAAAGCAATGAAGTAATAGAGCGAAAAATCGACCTGTTGGATGTACTGTCCGAAATAGCTCAATCTACAGTCAGATCAGGAAAAGGAAAGCTAAGTAATGTGCTACTCGTACAAAGGAATAAGGATGCAATGGAGTCTGATCTCATGCTGTTAGAAAAGAAGAAAGAAGGGCCTACCATTATGATCAATAGATGGACTGGGAGACCATTGGATCAATCCATTGAAATGTCAGAATCAATAGAAGTATCGGAAGATCTAGAACAGTATATTGATTTTGCTCAGAAAGATCATCCTGAATTCAAAATTTTGGAAAGCCAAATAGCTGCATCTGAAAAAAGTGTAGAGCTTACTTTTTTAGAGGCTAAGCCAAAGGTAGGTATTGGACTCGATTATGCATGGATAGATGGTAGAAACGATGTGCCTAATCTCTCTGGCAATGGTCGAGATATTCTGATGCCTATGGGGAGTATTTCTATTCCGTTACATAAAGACAGATTCGAAGCGAAGAGACTAGAAGAAAAAATCAAACAGGAGTCCCTTAATGCTCTTAAAGAGGAGAAGCAAGAATTCTATTTATCTGAAATCGCAGCAGCGAAATCTCAAAGAGAATTAGCAGAATTGGAAATCAAGAAGGTAGAACAACTGAAATCCATAACAAAAGAAACATTGGAGCTCATGAGATCAGAATACAGTGCTGAGGGCACTCGATTTGAAGAATTATTGAGATTAGAAATGGAACTTATAGACTATGACATGTTAGTAGCTATGTCCAGATATAATCAACTTAATTCTGCTGCTACTTTATTAAAATTTCAACCACAACAGAAATAAAAAATACAATTATGTCAAAAATAAAATTAATCATAAGCGGTGTGGCAATTCTACTAGCAGGTATAGCCGCAGGATGGATAATGAAGCCATCAGCAGCTACCTTTATGGATCATAGCCATGATGATCATGTTGGCATGGAAATGACCAATACAGATGAATCAGCTGAAGAAATATGGACTTGTTCCATGCATCCACAAATACGTCAAAATGAGCAAGGGATATGTCCAATATGCGAGATGGATTTGATTCCATTGGATAATTCTATGGGTAGTGATGATCCTACCATCTTGATGATGAGTGAAGAAGCAACGAAACTGGCTCAAGTAGAAACTACTATAGTAGGGCAGCGTGATAACTCTTCAGATTCGAAGACTACAGAAATAAAAACTGAAGGAACCATAGAAATGGATGAGCAGTCCATCAAAGCTCAAAGTAGCCATATTGGTGGAAGAGTAGAGGCTGTGAATGTGACTTATGAAGGTGAATACATCCAAGCTGGTCAAAAAATAGCCAGTATATATTCTACAGAATTATTAGCCGCTTCTCAGGAGTTGATCACAGCTGCAAAGTTTGAAAACAAGGTTTCAGGGATTAAAAGTGCCAGTATCCAAAAACTTAAAAATTGGAAGATTACTGATGCCCTGATCAATCAAATTTTGTCTAATGGGAAACCCATTGAAACCATTGATATCTACGCTGAACAGAGTGGCTATGTATTAGAAAAGAAAGTGTCACTTGGTGATTATGTTAAACAAGGACAGACGCTCTATACCATTGGTAGCCTCAATAACTTATGGCTACAGTTTAATGTGTATGAATCGGATTTAGCTAATATTAAAATAGATCAAAAGGTCACCTTCAAAACTCCATCCACAGGTGATCAGATTTTTCAAACCAAGGTGTCCTATATAGAGCCTTTATTAGATAATAATACCAGAACAGCTGTTGTAAGAGCCAATTTTAGAAATAGAGGAAATCTACTGAAACCAGGGATGCTTTTAAATGCAGTAATAAAGGCTACTCCTGCATCTAGTGCAAGTTCAAATAGTATAGCTATTCCAAGTTCAGCAGTACTATGGACGGGTGAAACATCGGTCGTCTATGTAAAACAACAAGATACTGAGGTGCCTTCATTTCAATTTAGAGAGGTAGAATTAGGACGTCAGAGCGGCCAAACAACCACAATACTGAAGGGACTGTCAAATGGAGAAGAAGTGGTAACCAATGGAGCTTTCGCGATAGATGCTGCCGCACAGCTTAATAACAATAACAGCATGATGAATCGAAATGTCACTATCAAGAAAGAAGTGAAAAGAGACATTGTACCCGACTATAAGGAGACCACTCCAGAAGACTTCAAAAAGCAATTAGATCAGATAGCAGACATTTACATTGATCTTAAAGATGGGTTTGTTAATACTGATCCTGCCGCTACTGCATCTATTGCAGAAAAACTGAAAGGACAAACAGGTAGTGTGGATATGTCATTGCTCAAAGATGAGGCTCATAAGTATTGGATGGAACAGCTGGGAGTCATTGAGCAGCATGGAGATATGATTGCTTCGTCATCAGATGTGGAGTATCAGAGAAAGCAGTTTGAGTTTGTATCCAAAGCTGTAATCAATTCTGTTGAGGCTTTTGGCACATCTGGTAAGACTTATTTTGTACAGTTTTGTCCTATGGCTTTTGGAAATAAAGGAGCAGATTGGTTATCGTCAGAAGAGCAGATTAAAAACCCATACTTCGGTGATAAAATGATGAAGTGCGGATCTGTAAAACGAATACTTGAATAGCTATGACAGATAAATATTATATCCAGGGTATGACATGCAATGGCTGTAAAGGCCATGTCACAGAGTTGCTGGCAGGAGTAGCAGGAGTTTCAAATGTTGAAATAGATCTCAAAAGTACGGAAGCGGTAATTGAGATGGATACACATGTACCGTTTAAAAAATTGGAAGATGTATTACAAGGAGATGGAGGACACTATTCCATTCATCAAAGCCCTATTGAAAAAAAGTCTTTTCCTCCAGTCGACCCAAATTCAAATCAATCAGGTGTATACTACTGCCCAATGCACTGTGAAGGAGATAAGACATACGATAAATCTGGAGATTGCCCTATATGTGGAATGGACTTAGTCATGCAGAAGAGCATAGCAAAAATTAATGTAGATTTTACCTGTCCGATGCATCCTGAAATCATAAACGACAAACCAGGCTCATGTCCTATTTGTGGTATGGATCTGGTGCCTATTGAAAGTGATATTTCAGAAGAGGAGAAGACCTATAAAAAGTTGCTGAAAAAACTTTGGATTGCATCTGCCTTCACCATTCCAATTTTTATTATTGCCATGAGTGAAATGCTGCCTAATAATCCACTTTATGATGTGATGAGTCAACATAATTGGAATTGGGTACAGTTTGTACTTTCTATACCAGTAGTGTTTTATGCCACATGGATGTTCTTTGAGCGTTTTTATAGGAGCATTCGTTCTTGGAACTTGAACATGTTTACACTGATTGGATTGGGGGCTGGAGTTGCTTGGATTTTTAGTTTAATCGGAATGATCTTCCCTGATCTTTTTCCCGAACAATTTAAAACAGCATCAGGGGCAGTTCATGTCTATTTTGAAGCGGCCACGGTGATACTCACATTAGTTTTATTGGGTCAGGTCTTAGAAGCGAAAGCACACAGTAAGACTAATTCTGCTATTAGAGAATTATTGAAATTAGCACCAAGTGAGGCAATCAAAATAGTAGATGGACAAGAAATACTAGTATCAATCGAAGACATCCAAGTCGGAGATATTGTCAAAGTGAAACCTGGTGATAAAATTCCAATTGATGGCATCCTAACCGAAGGGAATACATCAGTGGATGAATCAATGATCACCGGAGAGCCAATACCCGTGGAAAAAGTAATGGGAGATGAGTTGAAAAGCGGGACTATTAATGGTAGTAGTGTGTTCTTAATGAGAGCACAAAAAGTGGGCTCGGATACATTACTCTCTCACATTATTCAAATGGTCAACGATGCTAGTAGAAGCCGAGCTCCGATTCAGAACTTGGCGGATAAAGTATCTTCTTTTTTTGTGCCTATTGTTGTATTGATAGCGATTGTCACTTTTACTGTATGGGCTATTTGGGGTCCTAATCCAGCATATGTATTTGCATTTGTTAATGCTATCGCTGTATTGATTATTGCTTGCCCTTGTGCTCTTGGGCTGGCCACTCCGATGTCGGTAATGGTTGGAGTAGGAAAAGGGGCCACTAGTGGCGTATTGATTAAAAATGCAGAAGCTTTAGAAAAGATGAATGAGGTAGATGTATTAATTGTAGATAAAACAGGAACTCTTACAGAAGGCCGCCCTACTGTAGAACACATAGGCATTCTAGACTCATCTATTTCTGAGAAGGAAGCAATCCAAATATGGACTTCAGTTAATAATGAAAGCGAACATCCATTAGCGGAAGCAATAGTCAAGCACGGCAAAAGTTCAGGAGTGAAATTATTAAAGCCCACTGATTTTAAAGCTGTAATTGGGAAAGGTGTTGAAGCTAAAGTCGGAGGTATAGATATTGCTATTGGCAATCAAAAAATGATGGAATATGTCAGTGCTCAATTATCAAACACTGCTATCATTGAAGCTAAGTCCTATCAACAAAAAGGTAAGACAGTATCCTACTTATCAGTGAATAATGAGGTAGTGGCATTTGTTGTCATCGGTGATCAGATAAAGGCCTCAAGTCGTCGTGCTATATCAGAATTACAAAAGAATAATGTCGAAGTTATTATGCTCACAGGTGATAACGAGGACACAGCTAGAAGTGTAGCTCTTGAACTTAATCTGGAAGATTTTGGAGCAGGAATGTTACCAGAAGATAAACTCAACAGAGTTAAAGAGTTACAAGCTGAAGGCCACATAGTGGCTATGGCAGGTGATGGTATCAATGATGCTCCTGCCTTAGCTCAAAGTAATGTCGGTATAGCAATGGGCACAGGTACAGATGTGGCTATAGAGAGTGCAGCGATTACTCTAGTGAAAGGCGATCTCCAAGGTATTGTTAAAGCAAAAATGCTTAGCAAAAAGGTGATGCAAAACATAAAGCAAAATCTATTTTTTGCACTGATATACAATGTCTTGGGAATTGCAATTGCAGCCGGAGTGCTCTACCCTTTATTTGGAATTTTATTATCCCCTATGGTGGCAGCTTTGGCAATGAGTTTTAGTTCTGTATCAGTAATAGGAAATGCACTGAGATTGAGAACAATTAGTATATAAAAATGATTTTTAAACAACTTAATATTTTACAATGAAACAGTTTTCAATTATTCTAGTTCTGCTTGGATTTTTATCTCTTGGCCTAGTTTCTACATCATGTGGGAACAAAAAAGATACACCTTTAGAACAGCAAGGGAAAGAGTACACTTCTGCATACATATGTCCTATGCATTGTGATGGTAGTGGAAGTGACGAAGCTGGAACATGCCCAGTATGTGGAATGGATTACGAAAAAAATAAAGATCACAATGCAGATGGGTATAAGCATTAATATGAGCAGAAATAAGTTCGAATGGGATAAACTATTCGCATTCTTTTTATTAGGGGCTTTATGTTCTTGCCACGATGTCAAGCAACATAGTGACCAATTTTCTATCAATATGATGGAAACACATTGTAAAGAGGGCGGCGAACCAAATCTATTTGTAAGTGAATCTAATGAAGTCTATCTCTCTTGGATTGAATACATAGAAGGGAGCGAGGTGGAACTGAGATTTTCAAAGTTAGGTAATAATCAATGGACGAATCCAAAGACAGTTTCTAGTGGTAATGACTGGTTTGTGAATTGGGCAGATTTCCCATCACTTATTTCGTACGGAAAAGATCAGACTTTAGCTGCTCATTGGTTACAAAAAAGCACAGAAGGTACGTATGACTATGACATTCACATTTCGCAATCTTTTAACAAAGGACAGAATTGGGAGTCTTCATTTATTCTTCATAAAGATGGAGTAACAGCAGAACATGGTTTTGTAAGCATTTTACCATTTTCTCAAGATCGAGTATTTGCCACATGGCTAGATGGCCGTAATACCAAAAATGACGTTAAAATGGGTGAAAATGATGATCCTCATGGACATCATGGAGCTATGAGTCTACGTGGTGCAACATTTGATCATGAAGGATTCATTTATGACGATACAGAGATTGATAATAGAGTATGTGATTGTTGTCAGACCAGTGCGGCAATGACTGGGAATGGACCTGTTGTTGTATATCGCAATAGATCAGAAAATGAAATACGAGATATCTATATAGCTCGCAATATTGATGGAAAGTGGCAAGCACCTCATTCTGTATTTATTGATGATTGGTATATTCCAGGTTGTCCCGTAAATGGCCCAGTGGTAAAAGCTAAAGGAAATAAGGTAGTAGTAGCATGGTTTAGTATGGCAAATGACAGCCCTGAAGTGAAAGTTGCATTTTCTTACGATGGTGGTGCCAATTTTGATTTGCCAATACGAGTAGATGAAGGGGATCCATTAGGGAGAGTAGATCTTGTTTTACTTTCAAATTCAGAGGTATTGGTTTCTTGGATGGAAAGTAATGAAGATGAAGCATTGATTAACATTGCAAGAGTAGATGAGAACAAAAGACATGAAGTGAAAACGGTTTCGCAAACAAAATCATCTAGACAAAGCGGGTTTCCTCAGATGGTAATAAATCATGATAATTTGATCATGGCATGGACGGTATCTGATACCATTTCTACGTCTATAAAATCTGCGTGGATCTCACTTGATCAATTTATAAAAACATAAAAAATAACTGTAGTGGATAGTATAACACAAGCAGTATTAGGAGCAGCAATTGGCGAAGCTGTAGCAGGACGAAAAATTGGCCATAAAGCAGCTATTGCCGGTGCTGTAATCGGAACTATACCTGATTTGGATGTCTTGTTTATACCTTTCCTAGATGAGATGACCAAGATGAGTTTTCATCGAGGATACAGTCATTCCATTTTGTTTTGTTTGGTCACTGCCTTTTTGATTGCATTTGCAATGAGTAAGATCAAATGGATTGGAGATTTATCATACAGAAAAGCATGGATGGTGTCATTTTTTGCACTTTTTACACATGTCTTGTTGGATGCTTTTACCACTTACGGGACGCAGTTGCTGTTACCTTTTTCTGATTGGAGAATAAGTTTTGATAGTATTAACATTGTTGATCCTATATATACATTACCTCTAATGACTGGTTTGGGATTTAGCATCTATCTATATAATAAAAAAGACAGTCGCAGATCATTGCCCAATAACTTAGGCTTAATTGCGAGTTCTATCTACCTACTTTTCACTTTGGCTAATAAACAGCACATTCAAAAGGAATTTTACAATCAACTCAAATCTCAAAATCTGCCATCATATGGATTGTTAACTGTTCCAGTTAAAATTGGAAATGTGCAATGGTATGGAGTTGCAAAAGGAGATAAGGATCTTTACATTGGAAAGTATAATATGCTAAACCAAAATCGTATTGTATTTGAATCTTTTTCTATTAATGATGATCTATTACAAACAATGGATAATAACCTGGTAAAAAAACTAAAATGGGTTGCTCAAGGTTATTATGTCGTCACCGAGAAGGACAATAAAATCAGAGTTTATAATATGCAATGTGATATGCAGGGAACCAGAACTTTTGGAGGATATAGAGCTCCTACAGCATTCTATTATGAGATAAGCATAGACTCAAAAGGAGAATCAACAATTAATACAGGAATGCATCCAAAAGAGTAAATCATTTGTTCTCAGTTTTGCAATAACAATTTGACTGTCAATTCTTAATTATATGGCTCATTATTACATAGATCCTCCTTATATCTATATTCTATTAGAATATCACATTATTTAAGGAGTAGTTAGTTAACTTTCGTCCTACAAAACAAAAACAGAAAATGCGCTCAATACTATCATTTCTATTCGTACTCACATTAGTTTATTCAGAAGCTCAAGATTTAAAAGAATTTTATCATGGATTAGAATTTAGAAATATCGGCCCTACTCGAGGTGGAAGGTCTGTTGCTTCATGCGGAGTAATAGGAGATCCTCAGACATATTACATGGGAAGTACTGGAGGTGGGCTTTGGAAAACCACTGATGCCGGAATCTCTTGGAATAACATTTCTGATGAATTTTTCAAAATGGGCTCTGTTGGATCAGTTGAAGTAGCCCCCTCTGATCCAAATGTAGTATATGTAGGAATGGGAGAACATCCAGTCAGAGGGGTAATGACTTCACATGGCGATGGTATGTACAAAAGTACCGATGGAGGAAAAACGTGGAGTCATATTGGATTGCCTATGTCTCGTCATATTGCGGAGATCAGAATTCATCCACAAAATCCGGATATAGTTTTTGTAGCAGTGCAAGGAGCACTTCATGGACCTTCAGCAGATCGGGGTATATACAAAACTCTTGACGGAGGAAAGACTTGGAAAAAAATATTTTATATAGATCAAAATACTGGCTGTGCTGATTTAAGTATGGATGCACATAATCCTCGGATTCTTTATGCTGGAATGTGGGATCATAGAAGAACACCATGGCAGGTCAGAAGTGGAGGCACTGGTTCAGGGTTGTATAAATCCACAGATGGAGGTGAGTCTTGGGAACAATTGGAAGAAGGGCTACCTGAAGAATTAGGAAAAGTTTCAATCGATGTATCTAGAGCCAATTCTAATGTAGTTTATGCTAATATCGAAGCAGAAGGAGAAAAAGCTGGAGTGTATCGTTCTGACGATGCTGGTGAGACTTGGAAACAAACTACAAAAGATCGTATTACCATAGCAAGATCATGGTATTACATTGAAATTTTTGCTGACCCCATAAATGAAAATACAGTATATGTGTTGAACGCTCCAATGCTAAAGTCAATCGATGGGGGCAAAAGTTTTAAATCGGTAAAGAACCCTCATGGAGATCAGCATCACCTATGGATTAATCCAAATAATAATCAAAATATCATTCTCTCTAATGATGGAGGAGCTTGTGTTACTTTTAATGGTGGACAGACTTGGAGTAGTCAGCAAAATCAAATGACTATACAGTTTTATAGAGTTATTACTGATGCACAAGTACCTTACAGAGTTTATGGAGGCCAGCAAGATAATTCTACTATATCAACAGCGAGCAGAACTAATGGCGGTGGATTAGGTTGGAAAGATTGGTATCCAGTATCTGGATGTGAAAGTGCATTCTTAGCATTTGATCCTAAAGATCCGAAGTTGGTTTATGGAGGCTGTTATCAGGGTAATATTTCTGTTTTTGATCATGCCACTAGAGAAAGTAGAGATATTATAGCTTATCCTACAGCAGTGTTAGGTTGGAATCCTTCAGAAATGAAATATCGTTTCAATTGGAATGCTCCTATTGTTGCCAACCCTTGGGATCCTACGATCATCTATCATGGAGGGAATAAGGTCCTTAAAACAACGGACGAAGGGTCATCGTGGACCGAAATAAGTCCAGATTTGACGCGAAATGATAAGTCTAAACATGTAGTTGGTGGGACTCCATATACGATAGAAGGTGCAGGAGGAGAAGTATATAATACACTCAGTTATATCGCTTATTCTCACCAGGAAAATGGAACTATGTATACAGGAAGTGATTGTGGTAAGGTCCACATTACACGCAATGAGGGAGAGGATTGGACCGATATAACTCCTCGAGGTTTACCTGAATCCTTAATTAATGCCATTGATATTTCTTCACATAACAATGGTACAGCATATATCGCAGTAACCAGATACAAGTTTAATGATATGCGTCCTATGATTTATAAGACCAATAATTATGGTCAGTCATGGACAAAAATCACTAATGGAATTCCAAATGATGTATTTGTAAGAGTAGTAAGAGAAGATCCAAAAGTTCCCAACCTACTGTATGCAGGTACCGAAAATGGACTTTATGTTTCATTTAATGGAGGATCAAGGTGGCAACTATTGCAATTGAATCTTCCTACATGTCCTATTACAGACTTTACATTCAGAGATAATGACATGATCGTGGCCACAAGTGGAAGGTCATTTTGGATTCTAGATGATTTAAGTGCTATTCAAGCCACTTCAGGTAAGAAGTCTAATGACATTGCGCTTTATGGTCCTAAACCTACCTATGCATTACCAACTAGATCATATAGAACCAGTGGAATGGGTGAAAACCATAAGGGAGGAGTTATGATAGATTATCAATTACCAATGGACATTGATTCAGGAGAGATCGTACTTGAGATCTATAATGATCGTGAAGAATTAGTAAAGGATTATTCCAGTAAAAAAGTGAAAGGATTAAAAAAGTTTCCAGGATCTCCAAGTCCAGAAAAACTGCTTACTACAAGAAAAGGAATTAATAGAATCAATTGGGACTTGACAAAAGAGTCACTTCCATTTATAAATGATGTTTTTATGCTTGGCAGTTTTGATGGAGTGCCTGTATCTCCAGGAAATTATACAGCTAAACTCAAGTTTGGAGATCAATTGTCAGAAGCCAAGATAACTGTCCTTCAGGATCCAAAACTTAAAGTTAATGCTGAATCTTTTGAGGAAAGAGAAAATTTTATCGATGACTTGCATCAAACTTTTAGGGAAGTTACTTCGTCGGTAAAATCATTTATTTCTATAAAAAAACAACTGAAACAAAGACAATCGATAATAGAGGATAATGATGGTGCCTCTGACTTACATGCAATAGGAGAAGAACTTTTAGAGAAGATGAGTAGTTGGGAAAGCAATTTAGTCCAAAGAGATCAAAAGACTTTTCAAGATGTGATTAACTTTCCAAATCGTCTAAATGCAGAGTTGGCAAATCTTGCATCTAGGTCAAGTGGGCATGACCCAAGGCTTACAGAAGGGATGAAGCAGAGAAAGAGTGATCTTATGAATGAATGGGCTACATCTAAATCAGAAATGAATATTATCATCTACGGACCAATAGCAGAATATAATAAAGAGTACAAGAATTTAGATTTACCTATTCTTATTTTAAAAGACTAAACAGTTTTAACTAGCATTTGACAAAATAGGGATGAATTATCAATAAAAATAAAGAACTTCTTGAGCTAAACTTAGGCTTACTATTTATCAGTACCTCTGGTATAATGGGTAAATATATTACTATGGCTCCCCCTGTTACTATTTGGTGGAGATGCCTAGTTGGGTTGTTTTTCCTTTGGCTTTATTGTACCTGGACAGATATTTCTCTAAAAGTAAATTTGAAACAGGATGGAAAGCAATATCTGATATCATCTACTCTTCTCATTTTACACTGGGTGACTTACTTTTATTCTTTACATCTTTCTAGTGTTGCCATTGCATTTATTACGCTTTACACTTATCCTGCAATGACTACCATTTTGGAACCTATTTTTCTAAAATTGAAATTTGAAAAATTACATCTAGTTCTTGGAGCAATTGTCATTGTAGGTATAGCGATCATGTCACCAACTATTGATTTATCTGACGGGAATTTTAAAGGAGTTGTTTTCGGGTTGTTTTCTGCTTTTTGTTTTGCTATGCGAAATATCTATTCTAGAGACTTAGCACTAGGTCATAATGGATCCCATCTGATTTTGATTCAATTGATTATTGGGGCAATACTATTATTGCCAGTTGTATTCATTTTTGAGAATAACAATGTTTTTCTTCAATGGGAAGCAGTTGTTTTTTTAGGTATAATTACGACAGCTGCCGGACATACCTTATTTGTAAGAAGTTTTAAGCATTTCAGTATTACTACAGCAAGTTTATTAGGGTCAATTATTCCAATATATGGCATTCTACTGGCTTATTTCTTTCTGGGTGAAGTACCAGAAACCACCACAATCATTGGTGGGACTATTATTCTATCCACGGTGATATTTGAATCTTTGAGAGTAAGTCGAACCAATTAGGTAACTTATGTCACCAAACTATTTTTTCTTTTGATCATTCGATAAGAATAAGATCATAACTTTATTTCATGAATAATACGGCACCATTCATTCCTTTTGATATAAAGTGTTACACTAAACTTCATGAAAAATTTGAATTCCTATTTGAGCCAGAATTGATCAATGAAATTTGTCATTTAGGGACTTTGAAAAAATTTGAAGGAGGACAAGTAATCATGGACATTAATCAGCAGGTAACTCATATCCCACTTATCGTTTCAGGATCTGTGAAAATTATGACAGAAGACGAAGAGGGGCATGAATTATTGCTTTATTATCTAGAATTAGGTGATACATGTGCAATTACCCTAAACTGCTGTACCAGCAGCGCTAAATCAGCCATTAGGGCAGTCACAGAAGAATCTACAGAGCTTTTATTTATTCCTGTAGAGCAGATGGATACTTGGATGACAACGTATAAAAAGTGGAGAGTATTTGTATTGGACAGCTATAATACAAGGGTTATGGAACTCCTCAAAGCAGTCGATAATTTAGCTTTCCATAATATGGATGACCGGTTGAAGCGGTACTTAAAGGACAAAGTTTGGGTTAGTAAATCCGATGAGTTAAACATTACTCATTATGAAATAGCTAATGACCTGAATTCAAGTCGAGTTGTGATATCTAGATTGATGAAAAAATTGGAAAAAGAGGGCTTGATAAAGCAAGGAAGAAATCGAGTCAAAATACTTAATTATACAGAGTGGTAAAGAATGAAATTATAGAATTGCCAAAAATTTAAGAGATCAAAAAATACTTTCCAATATTATCTTGGATTACCGACTACTCAAAAGATAGTTTTAAAGGTGATTTGGCGGCAGGACTTACTGTTGGGGTGATGCTAATCCCTCAAGGAATGGCCTACGCTATGTTAGCAGGTTTACCTCCTATATATGGTCTCTATGCTGCTACAATTCCACTTATTGTTTATGCATTTTTAGGTACTTCCAGACAGCTGTCTGTAGGCCCGGGAGCAATGGTGGCGATTCTTATTGCGAGTGGTGTGGGGGGAATAGCCTCTCAAGGCACTACAGAATATATACAGTTGGCTCTTCTATTAGCTCTGATGATTGGAAGTATTCAACTATTAATGGGAGTGTTGAGAATGGGTTTTATTGTAAATTTTCTTTCTCATCCAGTGATAGCAGGGTTTACATCTGCAGTAGCCATTATTATAGCTATTAATCAGTTAAAATACCTGTTGGGTATTTCTCTTTCGAGGGGAATGTTTCATGAAGTTTTAATTGAGGCATTTACACGGTTTTCAGAAACTAATTGGATCACCTTTTTAATTGGAATTTCTGGAATTAGTATTCTAATTTTGATCAATAGATTTGTAAATAAGCTTCCTGGCCCTCTCATAATAGTAGCATTATCAATTCTAATAGTCTGGGCTTTAGGACTTATAAATTCAGGAGTAGAAATAGTTGGAGATATCCCATCGGGACTACCTCTAATTAGCATTCCACATATTGATCAAGGCTCAATGGTTTCTTTGTTGCCTATCGCTTTTACCATTGCATTTATTGGTTTTATGCAATCTATTGCAGTAGCGAAAGCAATACAGAAAAAGCATAAGAATTATACCATCGTAGCCAATAATGAGCTGATTGCATTAGGTATGGCCAATATTTTAGGGTCTATGTTTAAAGCTTTTCCAGTGACTGGTGGATTATCCAGGTCAGCTGTGAATGATCAGTCCGGAGCAAAAAGTGGGATGGCTTCCATTATTAGTGCACTTTTAGTGATTGTGGTATTGTTATTTTTCACGCCCTATTTTTATTACTTGCCCAAAGCTATCCTTGCAGCGATCATTATGGTTGCTATTTATGGGCTAATTGATTTTAAAGAAGCTAGACATCTTTGGAGGACTGACAAAACAGATTTTGGACTTTTTATTGCTACAGCATTAGCTACTTTATTTATGGGTATCGAAGAAGGAATTGGTACAGGGGTAGTTCTTTCTTTAATAATGGTGGTCTATCGCTCTTCATTCCCTCATATTGCGGAACTAGGTCAGATTCCTGACAGTACTCAATATCGAAACGTGAAAAGGTTTGATGATTTAATAGATAGGAATGATACCATAATTTTAAGGATTGATGCTAGACTCTATTTTGCCAATTTGAATTTTATTAAAGAAACAATATATGCCAAGTTAGCAAATAAAAAAGGTGCGCGCTACCTCATTTTAGATGCCAGTGCGATTAGTGGAATTGACTCTAGTTCAGTACATATGCTTAGAGAACTTCAAGAAGATCTTAAAAAAAGGAACATTTCCATTCATTTTGTAGATGTTAAAGGACCTATTCGTGACATTCTCAAAAAAAATGAACTTCTTACAGAAAAGGGCCCTTTCTCATACGCACTTACAATAGATGATGCCGTGAAACAAATTGCTGAAAAAGGAAGACTTGATTTTAATGTGCCTTATGTTTTTGAAAGCCAAAATTGAATTTATATCAATATTTTAAGTTGCTAATGTGCTATACTCTCAGCAATATAGTCAGGTGCTACACCTGTAGATTGTATCATTGACTCAGCATTTTTTACACTTGTATTTCCAGAAAGGACGAGCAAGGTGTCCACTCCAAATTTTGTGCCCCCAAGGATATCTGTATGAAGAGTATCTCCAACCATTAATACCTTTGATTTATTTAGTTCTCCATGTTCTTTTATAAGACTATCAAATGCAAAAGCAAACATTTGAACATCAGGCTTTCCAAAATGAATAAAGTCTCTATTGAGTATTGATTCTACGAGTTGGGCAATGGCTCCAGTGGCGATGGATACATCATTTTTAGCAACAGGGTATAATTTATCTGAATTCGCCACGATTACAGGTATTGTTCTTTTTCTCAAAAGATTTACTGCCTTATTTATATCTGTAGACCATTGATAACCTTCATCATCTAAAAATACTACTGCACCGATTTCATGTATTAAAGAGTCATCATAATCAGAAATTGAAATGGCTTCTTTATTCGCCTCTATAATGTATTGAGATGAGTTTTCTGTACCTAAGTATAACACCTTCCCATTAATGCTTTTAGTACTTAAAAAACTTTTAGCCATCATACCCGAAGTCACAATATGCTCAGTCTTAATATTCAAACCTCCAATCTCAAATTTTTCACTCAACATTTTGGGGCTAGAAGATGCGTCATTAGTCAAAACTCTATAAGGTACTTTTCTTTTTTCTAATGAGGCCATGGTTTCTCGAGCACCTTCGATAATCCCATTGTAGTTTTTTAGAACGCCGTACGAGTCAAATAAAACAACATCATACTTTTGCACTATTTCTGAAAACTTAGTTGTGTACATTCCTCTCTAGTTAAATATTCAAAGATTTTAATAATCTATCCACATTGAAATTTGCAATGGATGGCAAATGTAAATTGAAAGCTTCAGTTTTTAGTTTAGTTGCATAAACTTCATGAAAGAAATATCGACCATATTTGATTGTATAATTTAGCAGGAAGAAACGATACATCTCAGGTAACATTCTGATTTCTAGCTCTGTGAGGGGAAAGACTTCATGATATTTTTTCAAAAACAGAATAAATCTCTCTTCCTTTAAGACTTTAATATTGTATGTAAATATTGTCCGATCACCTACATCAGAAACAACGCGACTTAAGAAATAGAAATCCATCATTCTTGTGCTCATTCTGAACCAGTCATAGTCCCAACGTGAATAGAGTCTTAAACTCTTTGTTACTGAAAAATTACCAATATTCCAATCCACAAAAACAGGAATTATGGGAATGTCTTCTGTTTGAGAATATTCATAAAATTCAAGAAAAGTATGACATTGGGTTTCTAATTCTTTTCTAACAATTCCATATTCGAAATGCCCTTCTTTTGTCTGCAAAAAATCTAATAAGTCCTGGATGTCCGTTTGAGTGGACTTTGAGGATTCAGGTAATGTGTGACGCACTTTTGTGCAAGCTTTATGAAATAGACCAAATTGCTCAGCAAGTTTTGTGATATGATGTTCGCCAAGTCGACTAGGGAGCTTTTGTTTTATTTTTATAGGTCTGTAAAATACGACCCAAACGTCCAGTAATTCACTGATGTGATGATGAACATAAAGCTCATTCTTCTTCATAAGAGAACGTGCTAAAAAGTTATCAAAAGGCTCAGGTAAATTATTAGAAAGAGAATTGATAATGGAATGATCTTCTACGAAGTGTTCATACTTTCCAAAATAGGACAATTTGGCAATGATTATACTCTGATCAAGAAATTTTATTCTATACACATGATTTGTGGAAACCATTGCACTTATATCTGAGATATCTAATATGATGCGACTATCATCATATTCTCGCCAAGCATTTTTTACTACAGTTATGAAATCAATACCTTTCATTTAATAAATTACTTATTTGTTGTGTGACAATTGTCACACCGGTCCTTTTAATTCACCTTTTATTTGCATCAGCATTAGAACTAAATAGAATATCATGATTATCGAACAAATATATACAGGTTGCCTTGCTCAAGGAGCATACTACATAGAAAGTGATGGAGAAGTTGCAATAATAGATCCACTTAGAGAAGTAAAAAACTATATAGACAAGGCTGAGGAATCAAATGCAAAGATCAAATATATTTTCGAAACACATTTTCATGCTGATTTTGTAAGCGGTCATGTGACTTTAGCTGAAAAAACAGGAGCTGAGATAGTGTATGGCCCTGATGCAAATCCAAAATTTGACTGCATAGTAGCAGAAGACTCTCAAATTTTTAAATTAGGAAATATTACAATTACTGCTATTCATACTCCTGGGCATACTCTAGAAAGTACAACTTACTTACTTAAAGATGAATTGGGAAAGGATCATGCAATATTTTCTGGCGATACTCTTTTTCTAGGTGATGTAGGAAGACCAGATTTAGCTCAAAAATCTGCGCATATGACTCAAGAAGATTTAGCCGGGATGCTTTACGAAAGTTTACGCAATAAGATAATGCCTTTAAATGATGATGTAATAGTCTATCCTGCACATGGTGCTGGATCTGCATGTGGTAAGAATATGATGAAAGAGACTGTAGATACGCTAGGCAATCAAAAGAAGGTGAATTATGCTTTAAGAGCAGATATGACAAAAGATGAATTCATAAAAGAAGTGACTGACGGACTACTTCCACCACCAGCATATTTTCCTGTGAATGTAAAAATGAACAAGGAAGGATACCAGAGTATAGATAAAGTTTTGAAGCAAGGAAGCCGAGCATTAGATCCTAAAGAATTTGAGCTTATTGCTGGTGAGACAGGTGCATTGGTATTAGATGTTAGATCAAAATCAGATTTTGTGAATAGTCATATCCCAAGATCAATATTCATAGGCTTAGATGGAAGCTTTGCACCTTGGGTAGGTGATTTGATTAGAGATGTAGAAACTCAAATTCTACTGGTAGTAGATGAAGAAAGAGTAGAAGAAGCAGTAACTAGGTTATCTCGTGTTGGATTTGACAATACAATAGGATATCTCCGAGGAGGGATAGAATCATGGCGGGATGCAGGTTTTGAATTAGACTCAATTGGTCAGATTTCAGCTGAGGACTTGGCGAAATTGGATGCTCCAGCAATCATTGATGTGAGGAAAGAGTCTGAATTTAACCTTTTAGGAGTTGCTGAAGCGGCAAATATACCTCTAACAAATATCAATAACCACCTTCAGGAATTACCCTCAGATGAAACCTTTTTCATGCATTGTGCCAGTGGTTTTAGATCCGTGATTGCATCGTCGATTCTTAAATCCAGAGGAATACATAATTTCAAAGATATTAGAGGGGGAATGGCAGCAATAAAAGATACAAATTTTGAATTGATCGAAAACTCATGCCCAAGTCTGTCAAAATGATACATGGCCAATCTTTGTGAAACCTGTACCCTATATGCGCTGATTCACGTATAGATGGCATGACAAAAGTGATGCAAGTGTTAATTAAACTGTGGAATCCGTTAGTCTTACTTGACCAAGATTTGTTGAGTGGGAATGTTATATTTTGATTTTAGTATTGCTTATACTTGTATTTTCCTATATTCTATTCAATCAAAATGCCATTTCTCTTCAGTATATGACTTGAATCTAATGATATGTTTTGGACAAATCTGAAGTGCTTTGGATTGATTTTATCTGATCACTTAAACTTCTATAATTATCCAATTTGCCATTTCTTATTAAACTAGTCATGCTTGAACTCAAGGCCCAATCAAAGTAAATTCGCCGAGTCAATAAAATCTAAATATAGATTACCTATTCAAATTAGAAATTAACACAAAATCATGGAAGCATATATCTACGATGCCGTCAGAACGGTAAGAGGAAAAGGAAATAAAAAAGGATCACTTTTTGGATTTACTCCTACATATTTAGTAACCCAAATCCTGAAAGACCTTAAAGCTAAGCATGATTTTGATCCAGAGTTAATTGAGGATATCATCTTAGGATGTGTGACTCAGGTGATGGATCAAGGAGCTAATATTGCTAAAACTGCTGCTCAGCAATCTGGATATGGAGATCATTTGTGTGGAGTTACTTTAAATAGATTTTGTGGGTCTGGATTAGAAGCAATTAATCAAGCAGGGGCGTATGTGAAATCTGGCTTTTCTGATATCATTATTGCAGGAGGAGTAGAAAGTATGAGCAGAGTAAAAATGGGATCTGATGGTGGAGCATTAATGATGGATCCTGCGGTAGCACTTCCGGGTCATGCCATTCCACAAGGGATATCTGCAGATCTAATCGCTGCAAAATATGGATTTGACAGAAATGATGTTGATGCTTTCGCTCTGGAGTCTCAAGTAAAAGCTGCAGCTGCTGAAGCGGAAAAAAGATTCAAATCAAGAATTCCAATTAGAGATGTTAATGGTATCACAGTTTTAGATACAGACGAAAATATTCGTCCTCAGACTACTCTCGATGGCTTGAATGGGCTTAATCCTTCTTTTGAAATGATGGGTAAAATGGGAGGTTTTGATGCTGTGGCTTTGGATAGATACCCAGAAATTGAAGAGATTCCTCATATTCATCATGCTGGAAACTCCTCAGCCATTGTTGATGGAGCGGCTATTGCTCTAATTGGAAATAATGAAGCAGGTAAGAAGTTAGGTATTAAGCCAAGAGCAAAAATTAAGGCTGCGTCAGTATACGGTACAGATCCAACAATGATGTTAGTAGGTCCAGCACCAGCAAGTAGAAAAGCTCTGAAGCAGGCAGGGATGACCTTCGATGATATAGATCTCTATGAGGTGAATGAAGCTTTTGCTGTGGTTCCAATGCGTTTTATGCAAGATTCTGGGGTTCAACAAGATAAAGTGAATGTCAATGGTGGAGCTATTGCTTTAGGTCACCCTCTGGGAGCTACTGGTTGTATGCTCATGGGAACGCTCATTGACGAATTGGAAAGACAAGATAAATCGACAGGTTTAGTAACTCTTTGTATTGGGGGAGGAATGGGTATTGCCACTGTAATAGAGAGGGTGTAAGACTATTGATTATCAATAGTTTATTATAAAATAGAACAAGAAAAACTAAATGAGTAAGAATATAAAAAATGATCTTTTTAGTTACGAAATAGGGAGTGATGGAGTTGCATTATTCACTATAGATCAGAAGAATAATCCAACGAATTTATTCAGTATAGAATTTATTAATGAGTTCATTGAGATTGCTAATGATGCTATCAAAGATGAGAATGTCAAAGGGGTAATAATTACTTCTGGACAGAAAATGTTTATGCCAGGAGCTGACTTACGCGAATTGAAAAAAGCGGGTGGTGATCCAGTTGAACAGTTCAATGGAATGATGAAAATGCATACCGCTTTCAGACAGATCGAAACTGGAGGCAAGCCTTTTGTAGCGGCTATAAATGGTACTGCAATGGGAGGAGGATTAGAGTTATGTCTTGTATGTCACCACAGAATAGTATTAAATAATCACAGAATAAAGCTTGGTTTTCCAGAAGTAAAAGTGGGCCTTCTACCTGGAGGAGCAGGTACGGTCAAAGCTCCGTATCTTTTGGGTATCCAAAATGGCCTGATGTATTTGATGCAGGGCATAGAAGCTCGTCCAGAAAAAGCCTTAAAAGATGGATTGGTAAATGATATTGCTGAGAATCAAGAAGAGATGATTGCTAAAGCAAAAGCATGGATTGAGGCAAATCCAAATCCAGTGCAGCCATGGGACAATAAGAAGCATAAAATTCCTGGAGGAGGATTAATGTCTCCGAATGGAGCTCAGACGATGATGGGAGCCATTGGGAATTTGCGAAAAATGACTCATGGAAATTACCCAGCTGCTAATGCAATTCTGAGTGTAGTGCACGATAGTCTCTCTATGCCAATGGATAGAGCCGTAGAGGTGGAAGCAAGATACTTTACAAAGGTAATTGCAACCAAGGAAGCTAAGAATATGATTCGGACAGGCTTCATGGGAATGCAAAATGCGAAGAAAGGAAAGGCAAGACCTAAAGATGAGCCTAAATATGAAGTGAAGAAATTGGGAATTCTTGGTGCCGGGATGATGGGTGCTGGTATAGCATATGTATCGGCAAAAGCAGGAATGGAGGCAGTATTAAAGGACGTGACTCAAGAAGGTGCTGACAAAGGGAAAGATTACTCTCGTGTGCTTCTTGAAAAAGCAATGAAGAGAGGACGAAGTACTCCTGAAAAGGCTGAAGCTCTGCTCTCAAAAATTCATCCTACTGATGACCCAAGCGCAGTAGAAGGGTCGGACTTAATTATTGAAGCTGTATTTGAGAATCCGGAATTAAAAGCAAAAGTTACTAAACAAACTGAAGCAGTCTTAGCAGCAGATAAAGTATATGGCTCTAATACTTCCACTATTCCTATAACTCAATTGGCCCTGGCATCAGAAAGGCCTGAAAATTTTATTGGTATACATTTCTTTTCACCTGTAGATAAAATGCCACTGGTAGAAATTATAAAAGGTGAAAAAACAGGACCTAAGGCTATTGCAGCTGCTGTCGATTATACAGTTGCAATTGGTAAAATACCAATAGTAGTTAATGATAGTAGAGGATTCTTTACTTCCAGATGTTTTGGCACTTTTGTTTCTGAGGGCATGTTTCTACTAGAGGAAGGAGTGCCGGCAGCAATGATAGAAAATGTTGCGAAGACAAAAGGAATGCCGGTAGGGCCATTAGCAGTGCAAGATGAAGTGAGTCTCACATTGGGCATGCATGTGTATGAAAGTGATCCATCCACTGATAAACATCCTTCTCAGACAAGGTCATATGAGATGGCAAAGAAAATGGTAAAAGAGCATGGTAGAGGTGGTAAGAAAGCTGGGGCAGGGTTTTATGATTATCCAGAAGGTGGGAAAAAGAAACTTTGGTCTGAATTGGGCAAGATATTCAAGTCAAATGTAGATACTCTTGATAAAGAAACGGTTGCTAAAAGAATAATGCACAGACAGGCATTAGAAAGTTTTAGATGTCTTGATGAGGGGGTGTTGACCTCTGTTGTTGATGGAGATATCGGCTCTGTTTTAGGATGGGGTTTCCCAATCTATACAGGTGGGGCAATATCTTATATTGATTTTGTAGGTGTTAAAGAGTTTGTTGCTGAATGTGATGAATTTGAGAAAAAATATGGATCAAGATGGACTGTGCCTACCTCATTAAGGGCATTGGCTGATTCCGGTAAGATGGTTCATGATTTTGGTAAAGGTTGATGCGAATCTAGAAGTACAAGTTAGCTTAATATATTTTTGATTTCTAAATTATCAATGATTCCTTTAAGAATAAAATTATGTTTTCTGTTTGAGGCTTTAAAAATTAATATTCAGCATGGATTCAGTTTAATCATAATAGCATAGTGTTCTATATAATAAATGCCTCTTTCATTTGAAGGAGGCATTTTTGCTTGTAATTCTAAAAACACTGGAAATTTATCTTCAGTTTAATAACTCAAGACATTAAAAAATACTAACCTAGCCTGTTTATTATTCTAACATCTGATTTGAGATTTCTGTTTTTTAGAAATGTGATGTTTAATTCCATTTACCATGATTTCCCTTCTTTTTGATCTTTAATTCTTAGTCCTGACATCGTAAATTGGAACTTCTCGTCGAGATTTTACTTGTACTCATAGAAATGGAGGAGGTTGATGAAACTGAATTGAGATATATTTTGGTTTATTATTAAATGTTAAGAAGCTCTTAATGAAACCTTTCCAATTTGGAGGAAGTAAGAATCACAAGATCACTTAACGAGTATTATTTCACCTTTCTAAATCATATATCATGATCACTATTCTCACCTGGATTTCTATTACTACCGGAGGGATCCTGATATTAATGATGTTGATGTCACTTATAGGTGGCTTGGATTTAGATTTTGATGTAGGTTCGGCTGATACAGATACAGACTCCTCAGGAGGATTAGGAGCTATTAAAGGAGCACTGACTTTTGTTTCAGTAAGTTCATGGGTCGTAAAAATTCTTTTGACTACTAATAACCACATGGGGTTTGCAATTTTTGTTGGTACCATATGTGGCGTGCTAGCTATCATGTTGCTCAATTATATTTTGAAACTTCTTCTGAAAAATGAAGAGAATGTAAATTGGAGTATGAATGATGCACTTTTTAAGACAGGTTCGGTCTATCTTAAAATTCCGTCAGGAAAGGGTAGTGGTATTGTACATATTGATGTCAATGGAGCTATGAGGGAGCTCAAAGCAAAATCAAATCTAAAGAAAGACATTGCAACAGGAGCTGATGTGAGGGTCACAGAGATAGAGGGCGAATATGTATATGTAGAACTTTCGTCTTAGAGGTGTGAACCTCAAGGCTTTTTATAAATCACCTTTTCAATTAACAATCAAATAATAACAGTTATGGGAACAGAATTTTTGATATTAATCGGTTTTATAGTATTTCTTACACTCCTCTTGATGCTGTTTTTTATCAGCAGGTATAGAAGATGTCCATCAGATAAGATACTTGTCGTATACGGGAAGACAGGTGGAGAACAATCTGCCAAGTGCTATGCAGGAGGAGCAGCTTTTGTTTGGCCCGTTATTCAAGATTACAGATACTTAGATTTAACTCCAATAAGCATTGATGTAAACTTACAAGATGCTCTATCTAAACAAAATATTCGAGTTTCTGTACCGGCACAATTTACAGTAGGGGTGAGTAATAAGCCTCACTTGATGATAGCAGCCGCAGAGCGATTATTAGGCCTTGAGAGCGCTGCTATAAGGTCACTTGCACATGACATCATCATGGGACAGATGCGGCTTGTGATTGCCAATATGGACATTGAGGAACTGAATACTGATAGAGATAAGTTTGTGGAGTCCGTCTATATGAATGTGGGCAATGAGCTTCATAAGATAGGATTAGAGTTAATCAATGTGAACGTGACAGATATTCAAGATGAATCTGGTTATATCAATGCATTGGGTAAGGAAGCTGCTGCAAAAGCAATCAATGATGCAAAAGTAAAAGTGGCCAATGAAGAGAGAACTGGTGCAATAGGCCAAGCAGAAGCTGGACAAGATCAAAGAGTGAAAGTAGCAGATGCAAATAGTAGAGCCCAAGTTGGTGAAGCAGAAGCTAAGGCATTGGCAACAGAAGGTAAAAATAGAGCGGAAATAGAAATAGCTAATTCAAATGCTCTTAGAGATGTAGAAGTAGCAGAATCAGAAAGGAAAGCAACCGCAGCTAGAAAAGTGGCTTCAGCGAAAGCATTGGAAGAAGCCTACCTTGCAGAACAAGATGCTGAGGATGCAAGAGCAAAAATGGAATTGGCAAAAAAACAAGCTGATGAAGTAGTAGAAGCAAGCATAGAAAAGCAAAAAGCTGTAATTGCCGCTCAAGCAGAAGCGGAAAGGCAAAGAGAAACAGCAAAGGGGGAAGCAGATGCCATCCTTGCTAAATATTTAGCACAAGCAAAAGGTCAGGAAGCACTATTAACTAAACAAGCTGAAGGGTTTCAAAGATTAGTGGATGCTGCAAATGGAGATCCTCAGAGTGCAATTGGTTACTTAATGATAGATAAGCTTACGGAATTGGCTGAGATTCAGACAGGTGCAATTAAAGACTTAGACATTCACAAGGTTGTAGTATACGATAATGGAAGTGGGCAAGGTGTAAGTAATTTTGTGCAAGGCCTTTACGGAATGATGCCGCAATTGAGTGACTTCTTACAGCAAAGTGGAATGAGTCTACCTGAAACATTAGTAAAAAGCAATCCTTTGATGACAAAAGAAGGTGATGGAAATAAAATTGAAACATCTGAAGCAAAGGACAAATAGCATCTAAAATTAGATTTATAATATCAGGATCGAGTTTTAAAAACTTAGACTTGATCCTGTATTATTTCTTTTCACACCTTCCTCTCAGTTCAATCCAAATAGAACCGGAAGATTATTGAAACCATCTATTTACGTAGATTTGATTTTTAATGCTTCAAGATGCTTATAGTCATTTTGTAATCTTTCAAGAATTTGATGATCATCTTTTGATATCAATCAGGACTAATGTATTTCACCCAACATTAATTGTGTTTATAATTAATCTGATGTTAGATTGATTGGAGTATATGACATAAATACATAAGTTAGCAAGTATAATAGGAATCCCAGGCTGATGGAATACAGAGGAAAAAATGGTGAATATTTTGAACTAGTCACAATTAATCAAAGCAATTGTGATATTCTGAAATCTTCTGGAAATAATCAGCTTTCATTACTCTGGTTTACTTCGGACTTAAATCATCTCAGCATTGATTTAGTCCCTTATACTTTAAACAAAAACAAGATCATTTGTGTAACAGAATTTCATATGATCGAAATTGAGAAGATTCATGAGTTGAAACTTCTCCGATTTAATAAACCATTTTACTGCATACTCGACCATGATAGTGAAGTGGGTTGCAAAGGAATTTTGTACTACGGATCGCCCAGTCTTCCTATTATAGATATTATTGATTCAGACATTGAAATATTAGAATCAGTTTGGAAAGTTCTTCTTATAGAAATGAAATCTCAAGATAGTTTGCAATTGGAAATGTTGCAGATGATCTTGAAAAGAATCCTAATTCTTTGTACTAGAATTTATAAAACTCAAAACAATTTTCAGTCCTTGGATAAAGCTTATGTAAATATTGTAAGAGAGTTCAATTTTCTTGTAGAAAGACACTTTAAAGAATTTCACAGTGTGGTTGAATATGCAAATCTCCTTAACAAAGCACCAAAAACACTTTCAAACCTATTTAAAAAACTTGGAAATAAAACTCCGCTTCAATTCATTCAAAATAGGTTGCTTATTGAAGCCATTCGATTATTAAAATATTCTGATAAATCAATTTCTGATATTGGTTATGATCTAGGCTTCAGTGATGTTCAATCTTTTAGCAGATTTTTCAAGAAACAAAAGGGCTATTCTCCAAATGAGTATCGACTATCATCATAAAGGGAAAAAATGCCAACAATTAAGGAATAACTGGCTACAAACCACCTTCACTTAAGACTCATATTTGCATTGTAATCGCATTTATAACATTATAAAAATTACAATGAAAGAGATAAAAAATGCAAAAGAGTATCAAGAAATCATAAGTGGTAATAAACCTGTCTTATTAGATTTTTATGCAGACTGGTGTGGACCTTGTCAATCGCAATTGCCAGTTTTAGAAAAGTTAGCCTTGGAATATGACTCTGATTTTGAAATTGCAAAAATCAATGTTGACACCAATCCAGAATTAGCAAAAAAGTTTGGAGTCAGAAGTATTCCTGCATTGTTTTTTATACAGGATGGTGAGATCAAGGAAAGTCTAAATGGATTTCAATCAGAATCTGTTTTGGAGAATAAATTGAATCAATATTCTGAAAACGTAACACTTTAAAATAAATCGTATTAACAATTAAATATTATAACAATGGAAAATCAAATAGAGAAAAATTTAACCCATGTCCATGACTTATTGTCAAATGGACAATTCATAGAAGCTATGGAAACTTATTTACATGAAGACGTAGAGTTAAGAGAGGCAAATGGTGAACCTAAAAAAGGAAAAGCATACTGTGTAAAATTTGAAGATGATTTTATTAAAAATGATGTAAAAGAATTTGTTGGTTATAAAGTTGGAAGTTATGCAGTAAATGGTAACAATAGTTTTTATGATGCAGTTATGACTTTGAAACTGAATGACGGGACTACAATGGTTTCTGAGCAGATAGTGGCAACAGAATGGAAGGATGGCAAAATATTTAGAGAACGGTATTATCATGCTTAACCAATAAAATAGAAATTCAGATGATAGACACAATTGTATTCTATGGCGCCGATTGGTGCCCTGATTGTATAAGAGCTAAAAACTTTCTAAAGGATAATGGAATTGAATATACCTTCATTGATGTAGATTTAGACAAAGAAGCGACTTCATTAGTGGAAAAAATTAACAATGGAAAAAGAATTATTCCTACGTTAATTATTCATGATAAATCCTATACCAATCCAGATAATATTGTGCTATCATCTGTCTTAGGAATTAATGATGTAGGAAGAGTTCAGTTGTATGGCGCTGATTGGTGTCCAGATTGTAGAAGGGCTAAAAGTTTTCTTAGAGATAGTGGCATTAATTTCGAGTTTATTGATGTAGATATACATCCATGGGCGACACAAAAGGTCGAAGAAATTAACAGAGGAAAGAGAATTATTCCTACCATTTTAATCGATAATATACCATATACTAATCCTGATAATCAAAAACTTACCGTACTGCTTTCCATTAATACTGAGAAGGAAACTAAAATATTTGATACAATTATTATAGGAGGAGGAGCAGCAGGGTTGACTACTTCAATTTACGCCCAAAGAGATCGATTTGATACTTTGATTTTAGAAAAAAAGAATATTGGTGGAAATGCTTTTCTAACTGAAAAAATCGAAAACTATCCAGGTTTTCATTCTATTTCAGGACCGAAACTAATGGATAAGATGGAAGAGCAGGCTAAAACCTATGGCGCTGTCGTAAAAACAGGTGAAGAAGTATTGAGTATAGTAAAAAGTGGTGAACTGTTTGAAGTAGAAACTAAAAGTAATTCTTATTCTGGAAAGACCGTAGTTCTATCCACGGGTTCTACCTATCGCAAATTGGGAATTCCTAATGAAGAAGAGTTAATAGGATCGGGAATTCATTTTTGTGCCACCTGTGATGGGGCATTCTATAGAAACAAAGATATAATTGTGATAGGTGGCGGAAACTCTGCATTGGAGGAAGGGATTTTTCTTGCGGGTTTTTGCAAAAGCGTCAAAATTATAAATAACACAAATCAATTTTCAGCATCAGATACCTATGTTGAGAAACTGTCTACTATTGATAATATTACTACATACATGAATAAAACTTCGGTTGAGTTTATTGCTGATGAAAATGGATTATTTGATTCTCTTTTGGTACAAGACAATGCTTCAAACGAGAAGTCTCATATCTCAGCAGACGGAGTATTTATTTTTATTGGATTAGTACCAAATACGAAGGCTTTTAAAGACATTGTCAATTTAGACGAAAATGGATTCGTTCAAACTACTGCATTAGCCGAGACATCAGTAACAGGAATATTCGCCGCAGGAGATTGCAGAGAAGGAGCTATAGCCCAAGTAGCTGCGGCAACAGGAGAAGGTGTGTTAGCAAGCTATGGCGTTCGGAATTTTCTGAAATAGAGCTGATGCATTTAATAGAAGCGAAGAAGTAGAATTACAGAATTAGAAAAATCTTATTTATTGGATAGATTTACTAATTATGAAATAACATCCATAATTATTAGTATTGAATTCTCTGTTATTAAATGAATAGAACTGCTTATTCTTTTATACCGCATTTTTTATTTAGGAACTTTAAATCTATCGGATTGAATGAACAAAGCTTTTCACCTTGTCATTGATCGTCTTTTCTCCATCCAAGGCTCTGATAAATGCACTCCCTATAATAGCTCCATTACTATTGCTACAGGCTACTTCATAGGTAGATTTGTCATGTATTCCAAATCCAATTAGTGCAGGAGTGGAGAGATTCATCTTATTAATATGATCAAAATAGGCTTGTTGTGTTGTACTGATATCTCCGGTTTTACCAGTTATGCTAGACTGACTTACCACATACACAAAGCCAGTGCTCAACTGATCTGCTAAAAGAATTCTTTCATCCGATGTCTGAGGTGTAATTAAAAAACTAAAAGCAATATCTCTTTCTTCCAAATCTTTCTTGAACTCATTCTGAAAGATATCCATTGGCAAATCAGGAAGTATAAGTCCATCTATTCCTATTTGAACACATTTATCCAAGAATTTTTCTTGACCATATTGTATCACTTGGTTGAGATAACCCATAAGAATGATAGGTGTCTCATGGGATTTTCTAAATTCCTTTACCTGATCAAAAAGAAGATCTAAAGACATTCCATTTTTCAATGCTTTCATACTGCTCTGCTGTATGGTAAAACCATCAGCAAGGGGATCAGAATAAGGCATTCCTAACTCTATGAGATCGACTCCACAATGAGTTAGATTTGTAGCGATTCTTACCGTATCGTCGAGCTTAGGATATCCCGCAGTGAAATAAACATTTAGAATATCCTTCTTCTTTTTCTTAAAAAGTTCTTTGATGCGATTCATTAAATTATACTGCTCTTTATCTATAATTACAATTGTCTATATGGTCCTAATTTCTCTCCTAAAATATCATGAAACGTCTTCAGCCCTTTTTCATAACCTCCAACTAAAAAAGTATCATTTGCGCCACTTTTCATCCCTATCTGGGCTTGTGCACAAATGTGAAAATCTTCACTAGCAAAAACTCCTTGGTCGATTAACTTAAAACTTCTTTCAAAGTGTGCTAATTCTTTTTCAGATTCAGGTTTACGAGTAATGATACAATTATGTATGATCACCGTCTCATCTACTTTTGTAGGATAAAAAGTCACCTGAGAGGTATAGTCTGGATGCATGATTGTTGTGGTATTCGGCCAGATCAAATGTGAAAATGAGCCATGGTTTCTGAAATTCCATTTGTCGGATGGGAGGTCTATTGCTTCTTCAATTTCATTTCGAGCTACTATAGATCGGATATGTTGCTTTTCTCTTTCTTGTACAGCTAAATTATCTTTGAAAAACCCACCAACTGTTTTCTTATGCAATCGAGTCACATGATAGCCATCTTGAAACGCTTCAATATGTAGTTTCCAATTAGCCTTACAGACATGTTTTGATTGTTTGAAAAAATAACCTTCATTTAATCCAAACTCTTCTAAATCTACAGCAATGTTGCCTAAAAAATCTTGTATATCTATTCTGGAGTCAAGATTAGGATTGACCCATATTAATCCATGAGCTTCTTTTATTGGAACTTCTTTGAGCGATCTACAGCTTTTGTCAAATCCTGGAAAACCTTCTTCAGCAGGAACAAAAATTAGACTCCCGTTTAGATCATAAGTCCAATGATGATATTGACATGAGAAGGTTTTGGTCTGAGAAATTTTATCTGCATTTGAAAGTCTAACTCCTCTATGTCTACACACATTTAGAAAACATTTTACTTGACCATCTTTTGCTCTTACAATCAGAAGTGGTTTGTCTAAGTGATCAAATGTGAAATGATCTCCAGAATTCTTTAACATACTGCTGAATCCTACTACAATTGGAACATCATCAAATATTTGTTCCTTTTCATACTGAAACCATGACTCATCCGTATACTGCCTCACATCTAATTCAATAGTTTCAAACGGATACTGTGGGCGATCATTTTTCACAGTGTCAATTAGTTCTTGGAACAATCCATATCGTGGGTCAGTGCTAGTTTCAGTCGCAATCATAAGTTCTTTATTCTTGATTATCAGATATTCTATGACCTATTTTCCCTTCCATATAATTCATATAGGTCTCTAAATCTTTGTCTCCTCTCCCTGACAAATTTACCACGACTACGTCTTCTTCTTTTATATCCATCTTTTCTAATACACCTAAAGCATGTGCTGTCTCCAAAGCAGGGATGATTCCTTCTTTTTTGGATAAAAACATTGCTGCTTCAAGAGCTTCACCATCTGTACTACTATACACTTTTGCCCGACCAGATTTTATAAGATTAGCATGCATTGGCCCAATTCCTGGGTAGTCTAAGCCCGCTGAAATGGAGTAAGGTTCGACGATTTGCCCATCTTCTGTTTGCATTAAAAGCGTTCTGCTTCCATGAATGATTCCTGGAGATCCTAAGATACTTGTTGCTGCGGATTCTCCACTATCTATTCCGAGACCTGCTGCTTCTACAGCAATAAGTTTGACTCTTTCATCATTGAGATAATGATAGTATGCTCCAGCAGCGTTACTTCCTCCTCCTACACATGCCACAATGTAATCAGGAAATTCCCTATCCTCTTTCTCCATAAGTTGATATTGGATCTCTTCACTTATCACTGATTGGAATTTTGCTACCATATCTGGATAA
>DKPS01000118.1:0-2575 GCA_002471345.1 Saprospiraceae bacterium UBA7328 | reverse complement strand
TGCTACCATATCTGGATAAGGATGAGGACCTACCACAGAGCCAATAATGTAATGGGTTTCTTCTGGATGGTTGATCCAATCACGGATAGCCTCATTTGTGGCATCTTTAAGAGTCCTGCTACCACTTAAAGCTGGTCGTACAGATGCGCCAAGCATTTTCATTCGGGCTACATTGGGAGCTTGGCGAGCTATATCTACTTCTCCCATGAACACTATGCATTCTAACCCCATAAGTGCGCAAACTGTTGCCGTAGCCACTCCATGTTGCCCAGCTCCTGTCTCAGCAATAATTCTCTTCTTGCCTAACCTCTGAGCTAATAATATTTGCCCAATTGTATTGTTGATTTTGTGTGCTCCAGTATGATTGAGATCTTCTCTTTTGAGATATATTTTTGTTTTGAAATAAGAAGATAAATTAGGTGCAAAGTAGAGTGGAGTAGGGCGCCCAACGTAGTCTTTGAGTAAATTGTCAAAATCCTTTTTGAATGAGGACTCATTCATAATATTAAGATATTGCTCTCTCAACTGCTCTACATTTGCATGTAACATTTCAGGTATAAATGCCCCACCATAGTCTCCATAAAAACCCCTCTTATCAATGTTGTAATCGGTCATTGTTCTTGTAATTTTTTAGTAAAATAAGACACTTTTTCTACAATTTTAATACCTGGCGCAGATTCGAATTTGCTGTTAATATCTACACCTTTTAGAGCTGGATGATCTATAGCTAATATAGCCTTGTGATCATCAGGTCCTAGACCTCCACTTAGAAGAAATGATGTGTTTCCAGAATATGAGTTAAGTGTTTCCCATTTAAACTTTACTCCGGTACCTCCATGATTGGGACTTTTAGTGTCAAAAAGGAGATAATCGCAAAACTCATAACCTTCGACCTCCAAATCTATATTGACACCTTCTTGGATTCCAAAAGCCTTAATAACTTTCATGCTCTTTTGAATTTCCATGCAATAAACAATAGATTCATTACCATGGAGCTGGGCATAATCTAGATTGTACGCAGTTCCTATCTCTTTGACTTTCTCTAATTCTTCATTCACGAAAACTCCAACTTTAAAGATATGATCAGGAATTTTTTCAGAAAAGGATAATCTATTCTCTCCTAAATATCGCTTTGAAGGTTTATAGAAATTGAGTCCAATCATATCAATCGAAAGAGCAGCTATGTCACTAAGATTCTGTTCATCTATTAATCCGCAGACTTTGACTAGCATATTTCTCATGCGATCACTTCTTTTATAAAATTACCACATGCTTTTCCAGGATCATCTGTTTTCATAAAATTCTCACCAATTAGAAAACCTTTAAATCCAACATCCATTAACTCTTTTACAACATTTGGATCAGATATACCTGATTCTGATATCTTAGTTATCTCAGAAGGTAATTTCTCATACATCTTTTTAGAATGATTGAAATCTACATTGAAAGTCCTCAAATCACGATTATTTATGCCAATGACATTCACATTCAAATCTATTTTATCCAATTCATTTTCATGGTGTAGTTCTAATAGAACGCTTAATCCTAAGTTTTGAGCTGTCGAAGTGAATGACTTGATTTCTTCTTTTGTCAGAACTTCCGCGATGAGTAAAATAGCGTCAGCGCCTATAGATTTAGCCTCGATTATTTGATATTCATTGACAGTGAAGTCTTTTCTCAAAATAGGAATATCCACTACTTCTCTTCCTTCCAAGAGAAATCTATTCCCTCCTCCAAAAAAATATTCATCAGTCAGACAAGAAATCGCCGTTGCGCCATTATCAGCATAAGCCTTCATTACTTCATCTGCTTTTGCAGTTAGATTTATTTCTGGTTTAGATGGAGACTTTCTTTTGTACTCACTAATTATTCCTGCTGTTTTACTGTTTTCTAGATGATCAGATAAGCTATAAGGAGTTCTTTTAAAATATTCACTCTTTTCTAACTTTGGTAATGAAGTTTCTTCTTGACTACGTATGACCTCTTCTTTTTTGTACTGAACTATTTTATTTAGTATATACACTTAACAATAATATTTTATAAAGTTAGATACCATTTGCTTACCCTCTGGAGTCAGTACAGACTCAGGATGGAACTGTACACCTACAATAGGTAGATTCTTATGCTCAATGGCCATTATTTCGCCATCAGAATCAACGCTACTTATTCTGAAATCATCTGATATTGAAGATTTCTCTATAACCCATGAATGATACCTCCCCCCTTCAAATGTGGTGGATACACCTTCAAATAACTTCGAATCAGATAGACTTACATTGAGACGAGTCATGACTCCATGATACACTTCATCCATATTCTTTATTTGTGCTCCAAAGCATTCCCCAATAGCTTGATGACCTAAACAAACACCCATCATTGGTATTTTTCCTTTGTACTTTTCGATCACTTCTTTCATTTGGCCTGCTTCATCAGGAATTCCTGGGCCTGGGGAAAAGAATAAAATATCAAATTGATCAACATCTTCAATATTAAATTGATCATTTCTCCATACTGTAATTTCATATCCTACAATCTCTTCAATGAGATGCACCAAGTTGTAGGTAAAAGAATCGTA
>DKPS01000136.1:56959-57216 GCA_002471345.1 Saprospiraceae bacterium UBA7328 | reverse complement strand
CTCTCCCTATAGATTATGCTTGTCTTGCTTTATCAGAGATTGGAAATATATCTGATAGACGAATCTATCTTTCCCTTGAAGGGAAGTATCCAGAGACTCCTAAACTTCTCATGGAGTCTACAGGACTGAATTCAGGTTTTATGATATTGCAATATACATCGGCCGCTCTTGCAAGTGAAAATAAAAACAATTGTATGCCTGCAAGTGCTGACAGCATACCGACCTCATTAGGCCAAGAGGATCATGTAAGTATGGGT
>DKPS01000136.1:46594-56660 GCA_002471345.1 Saprospiraceae bacterium UBA7328 | reverse complement strand
AGAGGATCATGTAAGTATGGGTTCGATAGGCTGTAGAAAAGCACTGAAAGTGGCAAATAATATTGAGAAAATACTGGCTATTGAGATGCTTTGTGCAGCTCAGGCTATGGACTTTAAAAGACCTCTAAAGTCAAGCAAAATTTTAGATTCAGTTCATAATGTTATAAGATCAAGAATCGATCATGTTACAGAGGACAGGATATTTGCAAAGGATATCAAAGAAGCTATTTCTATTATTAAAAGCAAGGAACTGTTAGAGATTTCTCATTTTTCAGATGGGAAACATTGCGATGTTTTTGAAAGATATTAACAAGAGAAAATGACTAATAATTTTACTTCATTTGCCGATCAAATTAGAGCTGGAATTCCATCCGAATTACCTCCTAAAAGACAACCTGATGAGCATATGAATCGAGCTCCAAAAAGGAAGGATATTTTAAACGGTCATGAAAAACGACTTGCAATAAAAAATGCATTGAGATATTTTCCTTCAGATTGGCATCCTGTATTGGCAAATGAATTTGCTGAAGAATTGAAGGCTTTTGGAAGAATTTATATGTACCGATTCAAGCCAAAATATGAGTTGTATGCGAGGCCATTATCTGAATACCCTGCACAAAATCAGATTGCGGGAGCAATTATGTTGATGATCCAGAACAATCTCGACCCGAAAATTGCACAGCATCCTGAGGAATTGATCACATATGGTGGTAATGGGTCCGTATTCCAGAATTGGGCTCAATACTTATTGACTATGAAATATTTGTCAGAAATGAAAGAAGATCAAACTCTTCACATGTATTCTGGCCATCCAATGGGATTATTTCCTTCTAATAAAGACGCACCTAGAGTTGTAATTACTAATGGTTTGATGATCCCTAACTACTCCAGTTCAGATGACTGGGAGAAGTACAATGCTCTTGGGGTTACTCAGTATGGACAGATGACGGCTGGCTCTTTTATGTATATTGGTCCTCAAGGTATAGTACATGGCACGACTATTACTGTAATGAATGCCTTCAGAAAAATTTTGGATAAAGGAGACAGTCCTAAAGGTAAAGTGTTTTTAACAGCAGGCTTAGGAGGAATGAGTGGAGCACAACCCAAAGCGGGAAATATAGTAGAGTGTATTACTGTTTGTGCAGAGGTGAATGAGCAAGCTGCTAAAAAAAGACATGAGCAAGGATGGGTAGACGAACTATTTTCTGATATAGAATTATTGGCAAAAAGAGTAAGAAAGGCAAAGGATGAATTGGAAGTGGTCTCATTAGCATTTATAGGTAATGTAGTGGATGTATGGGAATACTTCTATGATCATAATATATATATTCATGTTGGATCAGATCAAACATCCCTTCATAACCCTTGGTCTGGTGGGTATTATCCTGTGGGTATGTCTTATGATGATGCGAATTCTATGATTAAGGAGGATCCAAGTTCATTTAAAAAAGAAGTTCAAAAAGGACTGAAGAGGCATGCAGCTTCAGTCCTAAAACATGCTAAACTAGGTACCTATTTCTTTGATTATGGAAATGCATTTTTATTAGAGGCCTCTAGGTCAGGAGCAGAAATAATGGATGAAAATGAGGAAGGATTTGTTTTTCCTTCTTATGTAGAAGATATTTTAGGACCAATGTGTTTTGACTATGGATTCGGACCTTTTAGATGGGTTTGTACTTCAGGAAATTTAGAAGATCTTCAAAAGACTGATCAAATAGCGGCTGAGGTACTTGAGGAGATCAAGAAAGATGCTCCTGATGAAATAACCCAGCAACTCAGTGATAATATTAAATGGATAAAAGAGGCTGATAAAAACAATCTCGTCGTTGGATCAAAAGCACGAATTCTATATGCAGATTCAGAAGGTAGAATCAAGATTGCTTCTGCTTTTAATGATGCCATTAAATCTGGAGTAGTATCTGAACCTATTGTACTAGGTCGAGATCATCATGATACGGGTGGTACTGATTCTCCTTATAGAGAGACAGCTAATATTTATGATGGGAGTAAGTATACAGCAGATATGTCTATCCATAGTGTGATTGGAGATAGTTTCAGAGGAGCAAGTTGGATATCTATTCATAATGGTGGTGGAGTAGGATGGGGAGAAGTCATGAATGGAGGATTTGGTCTTTTATTAGATGGAAGTGACGAAGCACAAAGAAAATTGGAATCGATGCTCTTTTTTGATGTAAATAATGGAATAGCTCGACGCTCTTGGGCAAGAAATGAAGAAGCCAGTTTTGCCATAAAAAGAGAAATGGAGAGGAACTCTTCACTTAAAGTCACTATGCCTGAAATGGTAGAAGAGGAACTTTTAAGTAGCTTATTTTAAAATATTATTATGTCTTCTTATACTCTTCTAGGTCCATTTAAACAAATAGTAACTATGGAAAATTTGCCTTTAAAAGGGCCAATAGAAAATAGTGAACTTAAAATCCAGGAAAATGGTGGAATTTTAATCAAAAATGAAACAATAGTTGAAGTTGGACCTTATGATGAATATGTAGATGCTCAGATCGAAAACCATACTCCTTTAGACGGAGAGTACGTAGCATTACCTGGTTTTATTGATTGTCACACTCATATTTGTTTTGCTGGAAATAGATTTCTTGATTTTGAAGATAGAAATTCTGGAGTGAGTTACCTCGATATTTCCAAAAGGGGAGGGGGAATTTGGAGTACTGTCGAGAATACCAGAAAGGCTACAGAAGAGGATCTTTTATTAGGAATGATAGGAAGGCTAGAAACGCTTAAACAAAATGGGATTACTACAGTAGAAGTCAAAAGTGGGTATGGATTGTCTGTAAAAGACGAGATGAAGATGTTGAATGTAATCAAGAAGGCAAACTCACGACACCAGTTAGACATTATTCCAACATGTCTAGCCGCACATATTGTGCCCAGAGAATTTCCAAATGAGAAGTCTTACTTGGACTACTTAATAAGCGAATTAGTGCCCAATATAAAAAGGGATGATTTATGTACAAGATTTGACATTTTTATTGAGGAGTCTGCATTTACTAGAGATAACTCCAAATCCTATTTGAATTATTTAAAGCAAAATGGGTTTGATATTACTATTCATGGAGATCAATTTCATACAGGAGGGAGTTTGTTGGCTATAGAATGTGGAGCGGTAAGTGTAGATCATCTTGAAACAAGTGGGAACAAAGAAATAAGTGCCTTGGCCAAAAGTGATGTCGTGGCTGTAGGACTTCCGGGTGCATCAATTGGAATAGGGTGCGACTTTTTACCTGCAAGAAAACTCTTGGATGAAGGAGTCAGCCTTGCTATAGCAAGTGATTGGAATCCAGGGAGTGCGCCTCAAGGGAACCTGTTGGCTCAGGCCTCAATATTAGCTACTTACGAAAAATTGAGTGCTGCGGAGGTTTTTGCAGGTATCACTTATAGAGCTGCAGGTGCATTAAAGATTAAAGATAGAGGTAGAATTGCTTCAAAATATGCAGCTGACATTGTTGCTTTTCAATGTCATGATTATAGACAGATACTTTATCATCAAGGCGAGTTAAAAGCTTCCTATGTTTGGAAAAATGGAGAGATGTTATGAAAGATGTGTTGTTTAAAAAAGCTGATCCTACAATATGGACTGGAAGACAAACAGATCCCAAATTAGGTCCTCTTTATTATCATCAGGCTATTCAACTGAATGAATTAAAGGAAATCAAAAAACCTGAAGGAGGAAAATCGTTTGGACTGTTATGCTATGAATGTGAAGAGGGAGTAAAACGAAATTTTGGAAGAATTGGAGCTGTACAAGGACCTGGTGCTATAAAAAAGGAATTAGCAAAACTGGCATTTCATGTACAAAGAATTGGCTTGTATGATATAGGATCTACTCTATGTATTGGAGACCAATTAGAAGATTGTCAACATTTTACAGCTGGACTCGTAGCGAAATTGATACAAATGCAAATCTGTCCTATTGTTTTAGGTGGTGGACACGACCTCGCTTTCGCTCACTATAAGGGAGTACAACTTGCTCTTGGAAATAAAAGGAAAGTAGGGATTATAAATTTTGATGCGCATTTTGATTTAAGAAAACCAAATACTCAGGGCAATTCAGGAACTCCTTTTTTTCAATGTGCTGAATTATGTCAATCTAATAACATTGATTTCAACTATTTGGCTGTCGGTATTCAGAAAGAGAGCAATACTCGGGACCTTTTTGAAATAGCCAAGGAGCTGAATGTTCAATACATTCTAAGTCAAAATTGTAATGATCCTAACCTAGTATCCGTCAAAGACAAAATCAGAGTATTCCTAGACAATTTAGATTATGTATATGTGACTGTGGATATGGATGGGTTTTCTTCTGGATATGCCCCAGGAGTAAGCGCACCTTCTCCTTTAGGGTTTAGCCCTCACATCTTCTTTGACCTTTTCAAAACAATAATTGATTCAAACAAAATAGTCTCAATGGATATTGCAGAAATGAATCCAAAATATGATGTAGACAACTGTACTGCAAAATTGGCTGCACGAATAATCGACTTCTATATCAGAAATTCTAGTCTGCTTTCAATCAACTAAATTTTACTTCTAAATTTTCTAAATCTTGGTGTTCCTCTATGGCATAATTAATTAATAAATCTACCAGATCTTGGATAGACACTCCTGATATATCCCATAGAGTTGGGTACATGCTGATTTTAGTAAAGCCGGGCAATGTATTAATCTCATTGATAAAACATGCTCCAGAAGGCGTTAAAAACATATCTACACGGGTGATACCTCTACACTCTAATACCTTAAAAGCCTTGATAGATATGTCTTGGATCATTTTTAATTCCTCTTGAGTGATTTTTGCAGGGACCTCTAAGGCTGCTCCATCTTCATCAATATATTTTGATTCATATGAATAGAAGCCACCTTTTGGGATCACTTCACCGACAATAGAGGCTTTAGGATCAAGATTCCCCATAACTGCACATTCGACTTCTCTGCCTTTTACTCTAGATTCTATAATGATCTTGTTGTCATATTGAAAAGCATAGTCTAATGCTTTTGCATACTCATTCTTTTGTTTGACATGAGTTATTCCTACTGATGAACCCATGTTAGATGGTTTTACAAATAATTCACTACCTAATTTCGCTTCTGCTTCTTCATAGCTTGGATAAGGGTTGTCATTTCTTCTTATAGTGATGTAAGGTGCATTTTGAATTTCATTTGCAGTAAGCACTCTTTTCATTATTTCCTTATCCATTCCTACCGATGATCCTATAATTCCACAACCCACGCATGGAAGGTTGGCCATTTTAGCTAGGCCTTGAATGGCCCCATCTTCTCCATATGTACCATGCAGGACTGGATAGATGATATCTATTTTTGCCAAAGTTTCTAGACTTTGTATTTGAATTATTCGATGATCATTCGCTACGGGTGATAATAATACTGGAGTACTTTTATCAAGGATTTTGATTTTTTTGGGATCATCAGTGACAAACAAAAGTTCTTCATCAGATTGATAAAACCATTGACCTTCTTGATCTATAGCAATTAGAACTGGATTATATTTTTTTCTGTCCAGTGATTTAATCACATTCTGGGCGGAAATAAGAGATATTTCATGCTCGGCAGATTTGCCACCAAAAAATACCCCAACATTTAGTTTTGACATACAGCCATTTATTTATGTCAAAAGTAGAAAGACATTATAATTATTGCGCAGTCAATATATAGAATATCACTCCAATTTCTATTTTGCACAAGAATAGAACATTAGAATGAAAATGATCAAAGTCGGATTGGTAGGATACGGAAGATTAGGAAAAGTCTATGCACATTTTTTAAAGTACAATGTTCCAAAGGCGGATTTGATTGCAATCTGTTCGATATCGTCCGAAGAATTGAGACAAGCCAAAAGGGATCTAGATATTACAAATCTATTTAGTTCTTATGATGATATGCTAGAAATGAATGAGTTGGATGCCATCTATGTGGTGAGTAGTACAGATATGCATGCCGATCAGATAGTTTCCGCATTGGAAGGTGGTAAACACGTTTTTAGTGAAAAACCACTAGCTATAGAGTTGGAATCTTGCAAAAAAGTAATGAAAGTTGCTGAAAAAAATAGTCACCTTAAAGCAATGGTAGGCTTTGTGAGAAGATATGATGAAAGTTATGTGTACGCTAAGTCAAAGGTGGATGACGGCTCAATAGGTACTCCTTTTTTAGTCCGATCACAAACTGTGGATAAGGATTCCGTTTCTGAATTCCAGATAGAGTATGTAAATAAAAGTGGAGGAATATTTCATGACTTTAATGTTCATGATGTGGATTTGGCGAGATGGTTTTTGAATTCGGAAATGACAACAGCTTATTCAGTTGGTGGGGCATATAAGTATCCGGCTTTTGCAGCAAAAGGTGATGCAGATAATGTGATGAGCACTTGCACTTTTTCAAACGGAGCAATAGCTGTAATCAATGCGAGCCGTACAGGGATGCATGGACATGATACTTATACAGAAGTAGTAGGTACAAAAGGAACTTTGAGAATAGGAAGGCCAGCACAAAAGAATAGGGTAGAGATTTATGACGAATATGGTGCAAGAAGAGAATGCGTCGAGACATTTTGGGACAGGTTTCAAAATGCTTTTCAAGCTATGGTGTCCGATTTCATTGACATCATAATAGAAAATAAGCATGTGGAAATGGATATCAATAACGCCTTAAAGGCGACAGAGGCAACTATTGCTTTTACAGATTCCTTTAAATCAGGACAAATAATAAAATTCTCAAGTTGAAGAAATTTGAATTGTTATGTATAGGTCATTGTTGTCATGATAAAACGGATGATGGATATATCTTAGGAGGTTCAGTGTCTTATGCATCTCTGATTGCTACATCTTTGGGTGTTAACTCAGCTGTATTGACAAGTGTTGGAAAAGATTTCCTTTTTAAGAATCAATTTGAACTAAATCATATCGCATTTTACAATATTGATGCTGATGAAACTACAGTTTTTGAGAATCGATATGCTGAAAATCAAAGAATACAGTATATCCATTCGAGAGCAAAAGATATCTCTAAAAATCATGTTCCAGATGAGCTTTGTAATATCCCTATTGTTTTGATTGGTTCAATAGCTAATGAGATAGACTTCATCCTTGTTGATAAATTCAAGAACTCAATCATGGGAGCTATTATACAAGGTTCAATGAGATCATGGGATACCAATGGATTAGTGTATTCTCAGAAAATGGATTGGAATAAACTTGTAGACCTAGATTTAATATTTTTAAGTGACGATGATATGAGAGGAATGGAAACTGAAATTCCTTTAATTGTATCTATCGTGGACCATGTTATTCTTACTCATGGTGAGGAAGGAGTATCTATTTTCAAAGGAAAAAAGAAATATTTTTACCCTTCATACCCAGTTTTGGAGATAGATGCTACAGGAGCAGGGGACACTTTCAGTACTGCTTACCTTTTGGCCTTTTGTAAATCCAACGATATAAGGTATTCAGCGATTTATGCGCATTGTGCGGCTTCGATAATGGTCGAAGATATAGGTCTGAAAAATTCAAAATCTTTAATAGGGATCCTTGAAAGAATGGAAAAATATCATATGTTATTTCCTGAATACTGAGCTATTATGGCTATTTTACTTGGTACTATTCATTAATAAAAACTTGACGAGAATGGAAACTAACTGGATTTCAATAATCTTAGCTGGCTTAGTGCCGACTATTATGGGTTATTTATGGTATGGCCCTGTACTGGGGAAACAATGGATTGAAACGACTGGTAAAACTGAAGATTGGTATCGGGAGCAAGGAAATATGCCGATGATAATGGGGGTCTCACTTATATTATTAATCATGTTAGCATTTGGGTTAGATGCTCTTATTCAGACAACACATGGAAATCATTTCATGCATTTATCCGATGAGATTACAGGAACTCATAACACTTTTGGTCATGGTGCTCTGCATGGAGCCATGTATTCAGCTTTCTTTTTAATTCCTTGCTTTGTTATTAATGGAATGTTTGAAAGGAGAGGCCCTAAAAACTAATGGATTCATATAGCATATTGGCTGATATCTACTGCTATAATGGGTGGTATTTTAGAAATTATGCGATAAAATAAAGGAGTTGACGACCAATTTTGGTTGTCAACTTTTATTACATCACTTGACGTTGTAAAACTTGTTCAGCAGCCTTCCCGACTCTAGCCTTATAAGGATGAGCACTACTAGTTAGTAATGATAATGTGTCATACTCACCACCATACACCTTCATTTTAGCTTTCAAATCAGCTCCTTTTTCAATGAGTAACTCAATTACTTTTGGTAGATTAAGCGGAACCTGTTGTCTCCAAAACTCTACACCATTGCTAGCCGTATAGTGCAATAACATTGCTTTATGTCCAAATAGAGAGGTTTGATTTATAATGTCAGAGTTCAGATCTAAATGATCCGAAAGACTATCCAAATCACCATTTAATAGATAATCTAATCCAACTTCAAATTGATGATTGTATGGACAGTCTGTCTTGTGATTTAAATCTAACCAAGATGCGAATCCGTGTTCATATGCAACACATTCGTAACTAGCCTCTTTCGGTATTTCAAAATCAAGAAGTTGATCCACAGCTTTACCTATGTAACTAGGGTGGTAATTATTGAGTTCGACGAAAGTGCAAGGGATTTTACTTTTTACTCCTTCTCTGTGCTTTTCTGCTAAAGCTTTGAGATGATTTTTTATGGTTAAAAATTCATTTCTGCGAATAAGTAAATCACCATAGAAATTGTGAATTTGTTTGACAATTTCAGCTTTATAAATACCAACGCCTCTCATTAATTATAAAAATAATAAAGAAACCCCTGAATGTTGCGACTCAGGGGTTTGTTGTTAAATCTTTGAAAAATTATGGAATTCTTTTCCTGCTTTTTTAAGTTGTTGACTTCTTTATCCCTTTTAACATTTGTTCTCTCTTGAGCATTTCTAATCTTGCGCTTAAAAACTGCTTTGGACGAATTCCTTTAGTAAATGGATTGTGACTTGTTACAAAGTTTGTCATGATGATCGTTTTTTATGTTAAATAAAATAAAATATTGAATTGTTGTTTGTTTGTATTATAAATCTTTGTTGTGATTTAGATTTACATCATTTTAACAAACAATGTTCTGCTATATAAACTCATGTGTCTTCGATATAGTTGCATGGATAAGTGTGAGATTAGATGAATACAAGGAGAAAATTGATGAATACAAGCATTAAAAAGACAGAGCTATCTATGGAGAATATGGGTAATAAGAAAGGTGTTCTTATAAGGTAGAACACCTTTCTTATTTTAGGATTGAAGAATATTTGATGTTACATCTAAAGGAATCATTTAATCACGAAAGCCATCCTTTTCCAGCACTGCTGCGCCCATAGTAATATAAAAAGGCGGCTATTGCTAAAATCACCAATTGTAAAGCCATTGCTCCAGTTCCCATTACTTCCGCTGCATTAGTCATGAAAATGTTATGAGCGGATTGTATAGTTACTCCGATAAGTGATATTAATAATAATGGTACTGCCCATGTCTTCCGTAGCACTAATCCCAGTGAGCCTAAAAACCCAAAAATAGTTGCGGCGCCATATGCCACTTTTTTCCACATTGGGAAATTCTCATAGTCCTCTTTGGGCTTCTTCCATAGCAGCTAGAGATTCAGGAGTCATTGTCATATCTGCATAAAAGGCATAAAGTCCCATAAGATTCCAGATCAATGCAATGGCAGCAATTACCCAATAAATTACAGGTACACTTGATTTTTCAGTCATCTTGTTTATTGTTTGTACCCTCCTAATTTAGTTAAAAGTGCCCTTAATATTGGTGGACTTTACTAATAAAGTATAGATGACATGTAAAAGGAGGAAATATTTTATTACTTGGGAACTATTATGACTGGCAGAAGGTTTGCATTTATAGTATAAGCGTTTATATTTGCACTCCCGTAAAGACGGTGAGAATCAGAATAACAAAACCAAAGAATAACATCGCGGTGTGGAGCAGTTGGTAGCTCGTCGGGCTCATAACCCGAAGGTC
>DKPS01000136.1:0-46300 GCA_002471345.1 Saprospiraceae bacterium UBA7328 | reverse complement strand
AGCTCGTCGGGCTCATAACCCGAAGGTCGTAGGTTCAAGTCCTACCGCCGCTACATATAAAGCCGATTCAGAAATGAATCGGCTTTTTTATTTTCTCCTCATGTTTGAAAAAAGGGTTGTCAATTAGGCTCAATTTGTATCATTTTTACAGAATAAAAACACAGAATGATGCAGATTGAAAAATTTATCACTGATTCATCCAAAGAATATCAAACCTCTGAAAGATGCTCCATTATTGAAATTATCAATTCATCAGGAAACGAAAACGTTTCCTTAGCTCAAGCTAGAGTAGCTCCTGGTGTCATCACCGCTGATCATTCGTTAAATGAAACGGAAGAAATCTATTACATCCTTTCTGGACAGGGGATTGCAATAGTGGATGCAATACATCATAACATGACTAAGGGTGATGCCATTATTATTCCTAAAGGAGTACATCAATCTATAGAGAATACTGGAAAAGAGGATTTAGTCTTTCTCTGTATATGTACTCCAAGATTCCAACAAGAAAATTACATTAATCACGAGAACCTGGAATAGCACTGCCCTATGATCAGGAATTTTTCTAAATTATATCTTTTTGCGATGGATCTCTTCAAAAAGCTCATCTCTATAGTTTTTACCAATAGGGATATGTTTCTCCTTTCCACCTTCCATAATTTCGACTACGTTTCCTAATAATGCCTTGATTTTAGTCTTATTAAGAATGTAAGACCTATGTACTCTCTTGAAGTTCTTATTAGCCAGTTTTGCTTCTAGACTTTTCATAGTTTGGAGTGTGATTACTCTGCCATTATTTGTGCGGATAATTACATAATCTTTTAGTCCCTCAATGTAGAGTATGTCATTGTAGAATAGCTTTACAAGCTTTTTATCCGCTTTCACAAAGAAGTAATCATCCCCAATTTGGATATTCTCATTTTCTTGATCATATCTATCTTGAGCTTTATTTATTGCCTTTAGGAACTGTTCTAATGCAATTGGTTTAACTAGATAATCAACTGCATCAATCTCATAACTCTCTAATGCGTACTCTGCATAGGCCGTTGTAAATATCACTAGTGGCAACTGAGTCATAGATCTTACAAATTCTAGTCCTGTCAATTGAGGCATTTGTATATCTAAAAACATGAGATCTACTTGCTCATTTTGTATAGTTTCTTTGGCTTCTAAAGCATTATAGCAATTCTTGATCAGATTTAGATTTGAAACTTTACTAATATATGTCTCAAGTACTTCGTGTGCTAGAGGTTCATCATCTACTATTATTACATTCATTATTATGCTTATTTCATTATTTAATTAGAAAGGTCTAGGTCTAAAGATACTTTGAATTGGTTTTCTTTTTCCTGTATGTCTAAGGCATGTTTTTTAGGGTAAACCAGTTTAAGTCTTCTTTTTACATTAACTAAACCAATTCCACCACTTTTTTTATCTGTCTTATGAATTATTTTTGATTTACTATTCTCCACTCCTAGATTTAGATGATCATCAAGGACTTTAAGATCTATCCTCACATATCCTTCGCTCAGTTGAAGATCCATGCCATGTTTAAAACTATTTTCTAAAAAAGGAATGAATAGAAGAGGTGTTATCATTTGTCCGTTAACACTCCCATCAATTTTTAAATCTATTCGAAACTTTTTACCATGTCGAAGCTTCTCCAGTTCGAGATAGTTTTTGACATACTTAATTTCTTTTGAGAGAGGTACTTTTGGTTCATTGCATTCGTAGAGCATGTATCTCATCATTTCAGACAATCTCAACACAATCTCAGGAGCTTTATCTGATTTTTTAAGGGTCAGTGCATATAGACTATTCAATGTGTTAAACAGAAAATGTGGGTTAATTTGAGATTTTAGAAAATTAAGTTCTGATTGTAGCGATTGTCTTTGTAGATCTATTTTCTCATTTTGATGAAAAGCCCAGTCATTTATTATCTTAAATAGTGTAGAAGAAAAACCCATAAAGAATCCACCTGTGAAAATGCTCTTATTGATATCTAAAAGAGACTCATCTCTGTAGAAGAGATAATAATGAATAATAGACTCAATTGGGGTGATAAGAACCACTGACAGAGCAAGAAGAATGGTATACAAGTAAAAGCGATTTTCCTTTAAATATTTTGGAAAGAGGAAAAGAAGGTTGAAATAAACTATAGCCATGTAAAAACCCACTCTAATCAACATGTTGGTCATGATAACTCCTATGCTCTTATCGGAGTGTTGCTGCCCAATGATGATTAGAAATAGATAGAAAACCATCCAAAACAGGACGTGATAGAATGTTCCGTTTTCTAGATATTTGTAGAATGTTTTTTTAAAATCCAAAAGAAAAGCGCTTTATTTTCCCAAGAATAATAAGGAATTTTATTATAAAATGAATAATAAGATCAATTGATTAAACAATTCGATGAACTATGACTTTATAAAGTGGGAACTTGCATTTGTGAATAATGTTTTGACCATGGTTTACAAATTGGTATCATTATGTTTTAATTAAGGACTCTATGTGTTATAGCAAAACGGAATACTACTCAGAGGAAAGTACAGATTCTCTTAAAGAACATTACAAACAGATTCTAAAACTGTCAAAAGAAGATCCGTCTAGGGAAGGCCTGGTAAAAACGCCAGAGCGTGCAGCAAAAGCAATGCAGTTCCTCACTCACGGTTATGGGCTTGACGCCAGAGAAATTCTTAAATCTGCTTTATTTAAAGAGGACTATAGTGAGATGGTAATCGTAAAAGATATCGAGCTTTATTCCCTTTGTGAACACCACATTTTACCTTTTTTTGGTAAGGCCCATGTGGCTTATATCCCTAATGGATATGTGGTGGGACTCAGTAAAATTCCACGTGTCATAGATGTATATTCCAGGAGATTGCAGGTTCAAGAAAGACTTACCCATCAAATATTACAAGCAATAGATGAAACTCTTAATCCTATGGGAGTAGCCGTGGTCATTGAAGCCGCACACATGTGCATGATGATGAGGGGAGTTCAAAAACAAAATTCGGTAACCACTACATCTGCTTTTACCGGTGAATTTGAAAAACAAGAAACCAGATCTGAATTTCTACAATTGATAAGTGCAAATCTTAGATAATTATTCACTCAGAATTTGGAGTTGGTTAATTTCTTTGAAAATTTGTCCTTGTTTGAATTATTTGAAAATTAATAGAACAACAGTTGGTATAATTTTGAACAATGTTTGGAACAGTGAATGGATTCAAATACAAGTGACGTGATTTTCCAATCACCATTGTGTCTTACAAATGAATTAAGATCCTTTCCATTCCATAAGGTTTTCCTCAGTCCCAAATTTCGCTTCATAAGTTACCTAGGCAGATGCAAGATTTTGTTTGAGAATTATATCAGAGCTTATCATATTTTCTTCAAATATGGGCTGACTGTCTGGGCCATCTTTTGTTTGTGCAATGAAATCCGAAATTGAATTGGCATGTATTGAAGCTGTGGTTTCGCCTTCAGCTTGCCATACAGTTGTGAGAGTGGCATCATCGATAAAGAATGCTTGATATTTAATCCAATCTCTATCCGACATTGTAGAATAATAGTTTTCAAGAAGGTCTTTTACTTCGTTTATTGATTCAGAATTGGAAGATGCTTTAGAATTATAACAACTTGTTGAGATCAATGCGAAGAGCACTATTATAAATGAATTTCTAAGTATCAATAAATTCATAATTCTTCCGCTAGATTTTTTATTTGTTCGAGCATGCTGGAAAGACCATTCTCAGAATGTTTTTGTCCTTCTTCATTTGCATAACCTATTTGGGACCAAGTAAACCTGACTTGATTTTTGCATAACTTTTGGATCGAATAAGTGACTTCTGCATAATTCTCAGGGCTATCAGAAAGACCACTAAAGCCACTCCAGTAGTCATAGCTTAGAATTTGATTTCTTATATTTTCAAGTACATTTCCCTTGTCCTTATACAGGTTTCCTTGATACTCACCTTGAAATACGATAGGACTGCCTAATTGCCAATCTGTGATAGTCTGTGTGCCATATAAATAAACTTTAATGATTTCTGGATCTGTGAGAACTTTCCACAGCTTGTCAGCAGAGGTATCAATAATAATGTTTTTTGATACTTTGAGATTTTTATTCATTTAAAAGCTATAGTGATTCAGATAATAATCAATTGAAGATCAATTCAGCATTTTCTAAATTGACAAAGTCACTAGACCTTTATGTTAGCATAGGACAACCTGAATTGTGCCAAAAACTGTCACTTAAAGTTAAACCATTCAGATTTGGAAATCCTAAAAATGTAAACATCATTGTCAGCATAGACGGTTGATTTATAAATGCTCATTCCATTTGTCTTAGCTACTTTTTGCGAAGGTGTATTCTAAAAACTGATAATGGATATGAGGTGATCAGAGAAATTGTTTTCAAAAGCAAAATCTCTACATTTTTGAGCAGCTTCAGATGCTAACCCTCTATTCCAATATTGGGGCAGAATGGAATATCCTATTTCTAACTCAGTCAGGTTGTCTACTTTCTGAATAAGAAGTCCACAATGACCTAGAAGTAAACCGGTCTTTTTTTCTACTAGAGCATTCATCCCTCCTAAGTCATTTTCATATCGCCTTTGTTGATTCTTATACCATTTGTTACACTCAGTAATCGGATCCTCGAAGTCACCTTTCCAATGCAAATGACTATTTGGATGTTTATAGAATTCTAACCACATCTGATAATCACTTTGCTGGATACTTCTGAATTTTATTCTTTCCGTTTCTTGATCTTGGAGTAGGTACTTTATCTATTGAAAATACTTAACATCTCTTTAATCGATGGAAGAGTATTAACTATTGATCTACTTTTTCACTATTTAAGTTTGTGGGAGCTGATACTGTTTTGTAAAGGTCGTTTTCAGCTTGATTAAATCTGAATCTTAGGATTTTTTCGTTGATTTTGTGTTATGGATATGCTCTTTTTAAATGACAAGCATTTTTTTGATTAATAATACTTTGAAACAAGGCCAGATCTAGTAAATCAAGGGTAAGCAGTGTAAACAGTATTGAACTTAAAATGGCCTAGAAAAAAAAGCACAGAATTCTCATTCTGTGCTTCTGGCTGTTTGAACTTAGCATTATTGTTTTGTGAAAGATAAAGATTGATGAACTTTAGGTTGAATTGCTCATAACGTTTTAAATGAATCGATATATTCTAAAGCTGTCTAATTGTAGGAGACTCTTAGTTTTTGCCAGTTTTTGTCAGCTGTGGACATTAATTTTTTGTGATCGTTTTCTGCTAACCACAATTGCAGAGCATCCAATTCTACATTTGCTAAATACAAATAGTATTTTCCGTCTTTTATAAGAAATTTATTCGGATCAACTCTGAACTTAGCTCCGACATATGCACCGAAAGCGCAGTACCCACCATATTGAGGTAAATACCTTTCAGGTGATTGGTCAAATGTTGCTTTTTGTTCTTCTGAAGTGAAAAAATAATATAGTCCTTTATACTGAGATTTGAAGTTTTTGCTTCCTATCTGTGCAAGGCCTAAGTCCAAATAAGACACAGGACTGAAGCCTGATAATGCAATATTACTATTGTCAATATTATTAGCCATTTTGTCTTGAGAAAATAGGGCAATACTTAATAGTAAAGCGCTAATTATAGAAAATACTTTGATGATGTTCATTACTATGTTTTTAAATGATTAAGCCTGCTTTTATGCAGCGTTGAAATACTCTTCTTGGGTTACTTTCCCTTCGTTATTCCAGATTCTACGAATGATTTCGTGCCAGAAAATCTTACTTCCATCCTTCATGTCAAAGTCAAATGTGAATTCAGACGCTGAGACGTTTTTATCTACAATGGTATGATGGTGAGTAATTCCATTCACTTTGGCTATTGCCCCTGTAAACTCTTGCATTTTGGCTACCATTTCAGGTTTGCCTGATGTCTTGCCGTTACTGTAATCAGAGGTATTTGCTTTGTCGTAAAAGAATTCTTGTACTGCGTCTACAATGGCACCTTTACTTACTAGTGCATCCATTTCTTGGACTCTTTCTTTAATATTCATTTTAAAAGTTTTAATGATTAATAACACCACAAAACTGAATGAAAACCAAAGTTATATTGCTACAAAAAAAGGACTAAGCATTGTACTTTTTGGAAATAAAATCTGAAGGGAGAATCTTTGTGTAATGCTTGAAAAAACTTGTGAAATGATTGGGTTCTTTAAATCCGAGTCTATAGGAAACCTCTGTGATGTTTTCATCATCAAGTAGCATTAACTTTGCAGTATTTATCAATTCTATTCTTATCAGCTGACCTAAAGAAGTCTTCATTTTGGCCTTTACTTTTTTGGAAAGCGTCTTGATGGGCATGTTCATTTTATCAGCATAAAAGTCAAGTGTTCTACGATCTTTGTGATGTTCTCTCAAAAGCACCATTATATCTTGTATAAAAAGGTCTCTGTTTTCAAAATCAAAATTTTTGCGAAATTGATTTGGGGTAACACCAGTAGCTTTTTTAAAAACTCTATTGAAATAGGCATCATCATTATAACCAAGATCATAAGATATTTCCTGGATGCTTTTATCTGTGAATGCTATTTCTTTTTGGCCTTCGATGAGTTTTTTTGCATTGACTAGTTTATTAATAGACAAACCGATTTTATCTTTTATTAAGACTTGAGCATTATATCCCCTTTCATTCACTAGACTGACCAAGTCGCGACTACTCAGCGTATTATTGTATTGTTTATCGATGATCTCCTTCGCATCAAATATAATTTGATACTCCTCTTTGTTGGCATTAAATGGGTTTTGCCAATACCACTGTTTAGAAGATATATCAATTATGTTTTTTGGGTTCTGGGTAAGCACGGATTCAGATAGAAAAATTTTACATTCATCACAATCATCGAGGTCAATATAACCAAGAGCAATAAGATGTTTAAATAGGACTCTTACTTCTTTGTTATAAAATAGGTCCTCTTCCATAAACTCTATTTTTCTCACAATAAAGTCTTCTGAAAGAAATTTGATGTATTGTCCTTTTTCAAGAAAAATGCCTTTTTGTTGCCAGTCGAAGTAACTCTTAAAGTCAACTTCAATACTACCTTTTCCATTGAGAATATGAAATAGAGAATACTCTTCAATGAGATATGCCTTGTTTATTTCTGGGGAAAATTTTAGAAGATTCATTAATTTGGACCTGATTCGATCTAGTAGTTATTCTAGCTAAATTAAATATTGATTTTCATCTTTGCACATTTATATCATTCTAGAAAACTATTAGCTCCTGTTGGTACTACTCGTTTTGATTTTCTATCCATATCCATGGAATAGCGTTTACAAATCCTTTTTGCCATGTCATGTGCCAATGACCTAACTCTTTTTCCACATCTAGTTTGATATAATCTTGATTTACACCATAATCGATAAGTATCGTTTTCATTTTTTTTATTGACTCCACAGTAGGAGTTTCTAATTCACCAGCATTAAAATAGATTTTCTGTTGATGGATTTTTGGATTCTCTTCATGAAGAGAATAAACGATAGGATTTACCCAGAAAGATGGAGAAAAAACAATAGCAGAACCATATATATTATAATATTCGTTTAGCATATAATAGGACATTAGACCTCCGAGAGATGCACCTGCTATAGTGGTAAATTTTTGTTCTGATAACGTACGATACCTCTGGTCTATCCATTTTTTAAGATCATAAGCTATCCATTCTGCATGCTTATCTCCACTTACTATCTTATCCGAATAGATTTTAGTGGAACGAAAAGGTTTATATTCTTTCATTCTTCTTTCAGAATTGTATACTCCGACCACAATCGCTTTTTGTTTTCCAATTCTGCTTAAGCTATCAAGATGTTCATCTATTTGCCACTCGGTTCCTTTTTGGATCTTTTGATCAAATAGTGACTGACCATCAAGAAAATAAATAACAGGATATTCTATAGAATCTTCCTCAAAATTGTCTGGAAGATAAATTGCTAATGTCCTCTTTTCATCTAGATAATCTACCAAAATAGTATCAGGAAGAATATGCACATTTTTAGAAGCGGTATGTTCTAATGTAGCAACCCATTCTCTATGTTTTTTGTCTTCGATTTGATTTTTGGCAATGTTATAGACTTTATAAAGAGCTAAGAGCATTAAAAGAAATGCGATGGAATAGTAAATTTTCCTTTTCATAAATGTTTATGATTTGTTGATGTTTGCTTCCTCACTAATTGAATGACATAGACTACAATAAGAGGAAGGTAGAAAAATCATAAACGTCAGTTCCAACCAAGTGATGAGTTGCAAGAAATGGGATGAATAAGAAATAAAATTAGACAGTGTAGTGATGTAATCTTGAAAGTATCAGTTGATGTTTACAAGGAACGAGGTTCAAAATTTCGTCTTTTTCTTTTCTTTAATTATCCGTTTGATCAATTTACCCATATTCTTATCTTTTTTTTTCGATCTAATGAATTCATTTCAAAGAAGTTCTTTTCCTTCTCTAATTTTTGATAATTAAAATAGGCATCTTCATCTAGTTCTCCTTCTTCTAATGCTGCAAGTATTCCGCACTCTTTTTCATTTGTATGGCTACAGTCTTTGTATTTGCAATTTTGAGTGAAAGCTAAAATTGATTCAAAAGTTATTTCTAATCCATCAGCAACATCCGAAATGCCTACTTCCCGCATTCCAGGATTGTCTATAAGTATGCCACCGTCATTTAAAACTACTAGTTCTCTATGGCTAGTGATGTGCCTGCCTTTATTCATGCTAGTGCTGATATGACCTGTTTCCATAAGTGATTGACCGGATAAACCATTCAGGAGTGTAGACTTTCCTACTCCTGATGATCCTAAGAGGCAATATGTTTTTCCTTTTTGTATTTCTTTTTTGAGATTATCATAACCTGCATCATTTTCATTGCTTACAGCTATTATTGAAAGCTTCTCATTTCTGCTGTTGATCTTATTTTTTATTTCCGCTAATTCTTCATTACTAATCAGATCTGTCTTACTTAGAACAATGATCGGATCTACATTTGAGGCATTACAAATAGTCAAATACCTCTCTAATCTATTCAAATTAAAATCCCTATCTACTGCTTGTACGATCAGACCAATATCTATGTTAGTTGCAATAATTTGCACTTGCCCTTTCTTTCCAACAGCCTGCCTTTCTATAATTGAAAAACGAGGGTATACGGCATGAATCAAAGCTTTATGATCGTCATAAGCAGATATCGCTACCCAATCTCCAACGGCAGGTAGGTCATATCTACTATCAGATGAGTGGCGGAGGTTCCCCAAAAGCTCTGACTCATATTCTAGATCTTGAGTTTTGACAGTATAGCGTTCTTTATGTTCTGATATCACTCTACCCGTCTCAAAGGATGTGAGATTTTCATTGGTACGATATTCTTCTAATGCTCTTGTAAAGCCTAATTCTTGCAGTGTCATAATCTAGATTCGTTTTGCGTAAATTGATCACTACTTCTTAAAGAAAATATCCGCAATGATGCAAGGTTAAGTCTTAAATTTAAAGGATTCTTCAGGTAGATTATGTACAAAATCTGTTAATATTTGCAATCCTTTATAATGATCAAATAAACTAGAATTTGGTGTGGTATAATTGAAGTTCATGTGTCTCCAAAAAGTCATGGATGCACCTGCATACACTGTAAAAGCTTTAAGAGAATCCAACTCGTCATTAGAAAGTGAAACTTCTTGGCTATATCCACTTAATAGATGTTGTACTTTATTAAGATTTATGGTTTTTCCTTCATGACAAGTTCCTATGATTGTCATACCGAGATCAAAGACTCGGTAATAAAAAGTAGCTTCTTCAAAATCTATAATAGTTAAAGATTTTTCATCATCATTTACTACTACATTATTGCTAAAAACATCACCATGAATAATTGTCTTCTTTAGATCTGAATTTATATAAGGTATAAAGAATTTGTACTTTGCCTTTAGCCAATAATCAAATTCTGATCCCTTTGCGTATTTTTCAACTGCTCTAAAATTTTCTTTACCATAATTTAATTGTTTCGGTAAAAAATTAGGGGCTTCAATTTTATGTAATCTTCCTAGTTCTTTACCTAAGGATTCAATTAATACGTTAGGTAGACTTTCAAATACTTTTCCTTCTTCATAAATTTTAATCATTGCAGGCTTGCCTTTGCAAATGGTTGTTAACTTCCCACTTTTATTAGAAACAATTCTAGATGTTTTAAAGCTATTATCAGAAAGATAATGGAGCAATCGGGCAAGTTCTAACGTTTCTTCCAAGCTCTTTTGTTCACAAATGCTTAAGACAAATTTTCCCTTTTTTGTTGAAATGATGTAGTTCGTATTTTCAGACCCCCCACTTAGTACTTTGAAATTTTGGACTTTACCTAAATCAAATTCTATGGCTTTTTCATTGATTTCTTCTTTTGATAAAAAGCTATACTGAGCCATAGATTAAATGATTGGGTTTTTATTATGTGTTTGTTCCCAGTACTTTTCCATAGTAAATATTAAAGCATCTTCAAGATGTTTGCAATCTACAGTGTATCCTTTTTGACAGAGTTTTTTTGCATGTTCTATAGAAGGATGAAAAGCAGATTCAGGTAGATTATTTGTACTAAGGGCTTTTTCAATAGTTTTGGGAAACTTAGCTGGATGGGCTGTTGTCAAGCAAAGAAGCTTAAGATCATCCAATCTTTCTTTTAACTTATTAACTGCTGAAAGTGCCACAGCTCCATGAGGATCCAGTAAATATTGATTTTTCTCAAAGGTGTTTTTTATTGTAGATAAAGTTTCAGCATCGGACACGCTGCAGGAAATAAATCCTTTTGAGTAGGATTTAAAGGTTGCTTTATCAAATTGAATATGGCCGTTTTTATCAAATTCATCATTCCATTTTTTGATTTTTGTTGCATCTTTTTCAACACAGAAATATAGAAATCTCCAAAAATTAAATGGAGTCAGAATGTCAATGGCTGAAGATACAGTTTCATGAATGGATTCTTTAGAGAATAGGCCATTGCTAAATATGCGATGAAGACATGCATTTTTATTATTTGCTATGACAAAGGTCTTGATAGGTAATCCCATTTTACGTGCCAGGCCTCCGGCACATAAATTGCCAAATCCTCCAGACGGCACAGCAACATTTATGAATTCTCCTACAGAATCTACGAGTCGTAAATATCCATAAAAATAGTGCACGGTTTGCATCATTATTCTTCCCCAGTTAATAGAGTTGACGCTTGAAAGCCTGACTTTATTCTTAAACGGTATGTTGGCATAAAGTTTTGTGATTACAGCATCTAGATCATCGCCACCTTCAGGACAATTAAATACTCCAACTGGATTGATATTAGAGTGGGGTAGAGTAGTCATTTGTCTTTCCTGTTCTTCAGTGATTAAACCTTTTGGATATAATACCCAAGCGTCTAATGTTGATTTACCAGCAATATAACTTGCTGTTGCAGGCCCAGTATCCCCAGTAGTTGCTACAATTATTGAAAGGTTTTGATTCTTCCTTTTTAAAAAGAAATCAAACAAATTGACTAAAAATGCTAGACCTATATCTTTGAATGAAATTGTAGGACCATAAAACAGTTCCATAATATAGGTTTCATTATCACTTTGTAATTTATAAATTGGAATGACTTCATCTTTTTCAAATGAGTCATACGCCTTATTCAGAAGCTCTTTGAGTTCTAATTCCGATATAGTACCAGAATCAATGAAGAGAGACAAGATTTCAAATGCTAATCCTTGATAGCTCAAGTCCTTCCATTGATTGAGCATGTCTATTGAGACTTCAGGAAGAGATTCTGGTACATATAAGCCACCGTCAGAAGCAAAACCATCTAAAATGGCAGTTTCAAAATCGACAGGATCTCCTCCTCCTTTGTTACTTACAAATTGGAGCATACTTGTTTTTCTATTTAGAGAGTTGAGAATATACGGCCGATGCGATCATAATGTCCTGTACTGCGACTCCTGTTAAATCAATGACAGCTATTTTATCATCATTTAGTTCACCCAAACTTTGATCTTGAATAGCTGTGCCTAATTCTACTATTTTATCTCTTGAGATGGCTTTATCTAATACCGCACGATATATTTCACCTCTACTCTCACTTTGTGATAAACTATCAGCGATTACAATATCTGCTTTGGTCATTAATTCTGATTCAAGTTCTTGCTTTGAGTGAGTATCTGACCCAACAGCAATGATGAGGGTGCCTTTTCTTACGTCTTGGGCCAAAAGAAGAGGGGATTCAGATGGAGTAGTTGTTATAATCAGGTTTGAATTTTTGGCTACTTCAGAACAAGAAGATACAATGGTAATGTCATATTCATCACCCATAAATTCTTTCATTTTTTGAGCCTTGTATTCGTCTCTACCCCAAAGGTATACCTTTTTGCAAGGCGTATGTTTTTGCAAAAACTTCAATTGCAATTTGGCTTGTACTCCTGTGCCAATAATCCCTACACCTGTAATCTTTTTAGGTGAGAAATGCTTTGCACAAAGGGCCCCAGCGGCGGCTGTTCTTACATCAGTCAAATGTCCTTCATCCAAAAGGACTGCAAGTAACTCACCAGTTTCCTGTTTAAATAACAACATTAAGCCTTGACCAGATGGAATCCCTAATTTTTGGTTTTCATAAAAACCAGAAGCTATCTTTATTACGTAGTAGGCATCATTCTTAATGTAGCCATATTTGATATGAACATCACCGGGAGGGTTTTCGAAGAGTAACTCACCTACAGGAGGAACCACGGAGTAGCCTCTACTATAAGAGATGAATCCATGCTCAATTGCTGCAATTACATCAATTGATTCCAAAGCAATCCTTATCTCATTGAGATTAATTATTCTTGACATAGTTGTGTATTCTTAACAGAGCTTAAATATTGTCAACTTAGCTGAAACAATATTTGATAAAGTTAAGATTCAAATCATAATTACAATGACGCAATTACTATGAAAGGAAGAGTATAAATAGAAATCAGTCGTTTGGGATTAATATACTGACACAGGTCAGCTCAAAAATGTCCTTGCAAAACTTCAAAAATATTTAGGTAGAAAAAAGCTTGAACTAGATTCTTTTTACCCTTACAGCATTCATTCCTTTCATTCCTTTCTCTAATTCAAATTCAACTCTGTCATTCTCTTTCACCTCGTCTAAAAGCCCCTTAACATGAACGAAGAATTTTTCATTAGTCCCATCTTCTTTGATAAATCCATACCCTTTGTCAGTATTGAAAAATTCAATTTTTCCAATTCTAGTTGAGGTAATATTGGCAGCAGTCTTATGAGGAACTTTAAGGTCTATATCTTCGGCCTTAATCACAGTTCTTTTTGTTGGGTCTGGTGGAGTATCGACAATATTGCCAAATTCATCCACATATGAAAATAGATCTTCCCCGGATTTTTTAGGCGCTGCTTTACGAGCCAGTCGTCTTTCTGCTTTCTCTTGACGTTTTTTTATTTTTTTCTTTTCTCTTTCTTTTTTATTGTAAGTCTCCTGTGATTTTGACATTTATATTTTTGTTTTATGAATAGAATCCCAATTAAGTAGAACTTTAAGATGGTTTTAAAAGAAGTCTTGAGTCCGTGTCACAATAGTAACGCTCTTCTCGCATTTTCCCATAAGTTCAGAGTAATAATGCACAGATTGAACATAAAAGTTCCAATTCTTATTTGAATCGAAAGATAAAGATTGGTTAAGATTTATCAAAATGAAACATCTGATGATATTTCAGCACATGAATTGTGAATATCACATTATTTACTAGAATTACTAACCGCCATACTTATATTTGTCTCAATCAATAGAAAGTATGAAAAGAGCTTTAATATTTCCGGGTCAGGCTGCACAATTTGAAGGAATGGGTAGCAATTTGGTGACAAAATTCCCAGAGCTAAACTCATTGTTAGACAATGCAAATGACATTCTTGGCTTTGATATAAGAAAAGTAATGTTTGAAGGAAATGCAGATGAATTAAAACGCACAGATGTTACGCAGCCTGCAGTTTTTATTCATTCTTATTTAGTGTTGACATCTCATGAATCTGTTGATTTTGAAGCAGTTGCAGGTCATTCTCTTGGTGAGTTCACTGCTCTAGTTGCTGCTGGTGTGATGAGTTTTGAAGAAGGGTTAAAATTGGTCAAAACCAGATCTTCATTAATGCAGGAGGCATGTGCATCTACAAATGGAAGTATGGCAGCTATTATTGGATTAGATGATGATGTTGTAGAAAGCATATGTGCAGAAATAGATGGGGAAGTAGTGGCAGCTAATTACAACTGTCCAGGACAATTAGTGATATCAGGGGAGATGAGTGCATTGGAAGCTGCTACTGCTAAAATGACGGAGGCTGGTGCGCGTAGAGCCATGATATTGAGCGTAGGTGGGGCTTTTCATTCAGCTTTGATGTCTTCAGCTTCTGAGGGGCTTTCAAATGCAATAAATGCGATAAACTTCAGTGCTCCCAAATGTGCTATTTATCAGAATGTGGATGCAAAAGCATATACGGATCCTGAAATGATCAAAGCCAACTTGATTTCTCAGTTAGATTCATCTGTCAGATGGACACAAACTATACAAAACATGATTGCAGATGGAGTCGAAGAATTCATAGAAGTGGGAGGTAAGGGTAATATCCTGAATGGAATGATTAGACGTATAGATCGGAGTGCTAATACTGAAGCATGGAAAGAATAAGTCAAAATAGAGATGTGGGTAAAGGTTCGCTTCTTCTTGCGGAGCCTTTTATGTTAGATCAAAACTTCAGACGTGCTGTTATTTTATTATGCAGTCACGAAGATAAGTTGGGCACTGTCGGATTTATTTTGAACAAAAAATTGGACTTGACTTTAAATGAGCTCCTGAAGGATTTTCCAGAATTTGAAGCTCCGGTGCATTACGGAGGTCCAGTGGCAAATGAAACCATTCATTATGTCCATGATAAAGGCGACATTTTGGATGAAAGCGAGGAAATAAGTGAAGGTGTATTCTGGGGCGGAGATTTTGATAAATTAAAATTTTTAATTAAATCAGAATTAATTAAACCCCACAACATTCGCTTCTATTTAGGTTATGCTGGGTGGTCAGCTATGCAGCTGAAGGATGAACTGACATATGGATCATGGATAGTCTCAAAAATGCATCCAAATCACATTCTAAAAACCAAATCCGACCGTCTTTGGAAAGAGGTTTTGATCCAAAAAGGGAATTCTTATGGAGTCATAGGTCAAATACCAGATTCATTTTATTTGAATTAAAATGTCTTATGATGAAGGCTCACCATATCTTTTATCTAGTTGATATTTTATAGCTTTTATGTCTTTTGGTAGCTCACTCTTCACTTCGTATGACTTTCCTTTTGGCAGTTTAAATTTTAATGAAGAAGCATGCAATGGTGTTCGCTTTAACAATGGTCTTTCAGTCATTCCTTTTCCAAGATTTACTTTTTTCTTTTTTATGCTGGAAAGGAAAAATTTACTTTGATAACCATAAGTTGGATCTACCATTAGAGGACAACCTATATATGCTAAGTGTACCCTAATTTGATGAGTACGTCCGGAATGTAAAACCAATTCAAGTAGAGCATAGCTGCTGTTCCAAGATTGAACAACCTCGTAATCAGTTTTCGATTCTTTACCAAGATCACTTACTGTATATGTTCCTCTTTTTGTTTTATGTTCTCTCAACGGAGCATCAATAGTTCCAGATACGCTTAGTGGAATATTTGATGTGATTGCGACATATTTTTTATGCACTTTGTTTTCTTGCCATAGCGAAGACAAGTCAGCATGAGCTTTAGCATTTTTTGCAAAAACTATTACTCCAGATGTGTCTAAATCTAATCTATGTACGGTGTAGATGTCTCCGAATTGTTGTCGGAGCATGCTTTTAAGATTTACCTTTTCAGAATCAAATCTATCAGGAATGCTGAGCAAACCAGGTTCCTTATTAATAAACACAAACTGATCATCTTCTAATAGAATGTTTGTTCTTAGATATTTATTCACTGAGCTTCTTATAGGTTTTAACACCGTTTACAAAATAACGCCATGGTAAATTTATTCTTAGCTGTCCGGACTTATCTGGTTTCCCAACTTTAAAGCGGCTTATCATCCTTCTTACATTCCTCCTTTTATTCAGATAGTAAGGGAACTTTATAGTATTGTGAAAATAAGCTTTCCAAATAGCTGAAAATAAGCCAACCTTTCCTTGAAATAAGAAAATAATAGATGATCCCAAGTCCATAATATAACGCTGTACTAAGACTCTGAATAAAAGTGGTTCATTTTTAATGATGGCTCTTACATTATTTCTGTAATTGAGATAGGTCTTTTTTGGATGGTTATAGTCTAAGGTGCCTCCACCTAAGTGAAAGACAGCACTGTAACCCAAATATTTCAACTTATGTCCAGCATTTTTAAGCCTCCAACAAAGATCTATCTCTTCGTGATGAGCAAAAAAGTCATAGTCAAAGCCTTTGAATTTTTTGTATAAATCTGTACGAATAACCATCGCTGCACCACTTATCCAAAAAACATCTAATTCATCATTGTATTGATCTGTATCTTTCTCTATTTCCTCAAATATTCGCCCTCTACAGAAAGGATATCCTAGTTTATCAATAAGACCACCACCAGCACCAGCATATTCAAATAATTCATTGTCTTCGATTGAGAGAACCTTAGGCTGTACCGCTGCAACATCAGAGTTTTGTTCTAAATAGCTAATGAGAGGGTCAAGCCAATTATTCGTAACTAAAATATCCGAATTAATTAAAGCAATATATTCTGTAGATATAGACTCAATTCCTTTATTATATCCACCTGCAAATCCATGGTTTTCAGTAAGTTGAACGATTTTTACTTCAGGGTGCCATTGTTCAAGATATTCTACAGAGTCGTCAGTGGATGCGTTATCAATTACACAGATATTAAAATTTCTTGATGAAGAATAAAGAACCTTAGGCAAATATGCTTCGAGCATTTCCTGGCCATTGTAATTAAGTATGGCTATTGTTACAGCGGTGTCTTTAGGTTTGTTCTCATTGAGTAACCTGAAATAAGAATGAACAGCACTTTGATCTAATGCAATAGCTTCCTTTAGATGTGTGAGGTTTTTGAATTCTTCATCGTCACGTACTTTTTTGAAAAATTTGACAATGATTTCTTCATTATAGATTTCTTGATCAAAATCGAAGATGTTAACTTCTACTCTGCGCTCTAAATCTTTTCCAACAGTGGACCTTGTACCTATGTAAAGCATTGCTTGATAAGTATGCTTTTTAACTTCAACTTCTACAGCATAAATACCATTTTCAGGAATGATTTTTTTTGAATGATCTAACTTGAGATTTGCTGTAGGAAAACCTATTGTTCTTCCAATTTTATCACCTTGGATCACTGTTCCTCTGAAGGCAAAAGTATAGCCTAAGAGGTCATTAGCCAGAGGTATATCACCTGTATTAATTGCATTCCTGATTTTAGTGCTACTTATATTCATATTATGAATACTTTGAGCAGGAATCACTTCGACATCGAAGTCATGCCTCTGACCATATTCTTCAAGCATTTCATATCCACCACCTCTATTTAGACCGAAACGATGATCATAACCAATAATGATGAGTTGAGGATTAAATTTTTTGATAACCACATTCTCAACATATTCCCTAGGGCTTATCTGGGAAAATTCAATTTTAAAAGGAATAATTACAAAATGATCTGTACCAATAGACTCTAGAATTTCTATTTTTTCCTCTACACTTGAAATGAGCTGTAGCGTTTTGTCTTTTGGATATATAATCTCTCGTGGATGTGGGTGGAAAGAGATAACGACACTCTGTGCACCTCTCTTTTTAGCTTTCTGTACTACTTCATTAAGTATGACACGATGACCTTTGTGGAGACCATCAAATGATCCAAAAGTAATAACAGGTTTTTCGAATAATGGAAGGCTTTCTAGTCCTCGATGTACTTCCAATCAATAAGGCTTTTAATTTGCATTACAAAACTAAGACTTTATATATGATGATGTGCAGTAATTTGTTGATTATTAGGATTGAAATTTTACTTGGTTTTTTTATTCTTTAGGAACTCTTCTGTATAATGAATTTTGCGCTTTTCCATTGAAAATTTTTCTAGATTGTATTGCTTAGAGTTGCCTTTTGGAATAGAAAGACTCTTCCATTCTGAGCCTTTAATCATGCGTCCTATATATACAATTTGGCCAATGTGATATGAATAATGTGAAAGTTGGCGATTGATAGCTTCAATTAAAGTATGTTCTTGATTTCTAATGTAAACAGATGCTTTAATTGAGTCGTTATCAATTTCATTTAAAGCATTGAATAAGCAAATCCATCCTTGACTCCATTTTGCATAGAGTTCTTTCTTGGTTTTAATAACCTTTTCAAATTCTAGGTCTCTTTGCCTCGATTCTTTTTCACCATCTGTAATCAGAAAATCTGTCCATCTTGACATCATATTACCCCGTAGGTGATTTACAATTATTGCTATAGAATTGCTTTCTTCATTGAATTGCCAAAAAAGATGTGATTCGTCCAACTGATCAAATGTAGATTCTCCTAAGAATTTATAAAATTCAAATTGCTTGACAATAGATTTGAAGTAGTTCTCTCTCATTCTTTATGGGTATGAATCCTATTAATAAATTTAAAAATTCTGAATAGGATATAATTTGGTATAAAATAAATAATTGATCTTTGACCTGCTGAACTATAATTTAATCGGCACTGTTACCATTTCAGTATGATAGATAACAACAAAGTAGTAGATCTTTTAAGAGAAATACCAGATCCTAGCACAGGGAAAGATATCGTTACCGGACGTCGTATTTCAAATCTTAGAGTAGAAGGAAATAATATCCTTTTTACCCTTATGGCTAATACCATGGATGAAAAGACAAAAGCTCAGCTCAATTCGAATATTTACGCCAAGCTTAAAAACGAATATCCTGATGCAGAGATTCATATTCATATGAATAGAGTAAGTAATCAAGAATTAAAAGATTTAGGCGGCTCTCTTCCCCAGATAAAAAATATCATTGCCGTTGCCTCAGGAAAAGGTGGAGTTGGGAAATCAACGATTTCGGTCAATACTGCAATAGCATTATCTCAAATGGGGTATAGAGTAGGCCTTATTGATGCCGACCTTTATGGCCCGTCTATTCCTACAATGTTAGGCCTCAAGGGACAACGACCCGGTGTGAAAAAGGTGTATGGAAAGGACAAGCTGATTCCAATAGAAAAGTATGGAATTCATACTATGAGTATTGGGTTTATTGTAGATGAAGAACAAGCAGTGATATTGAGAGGACCCAGACTCAGTGGTGTGATCAAGCAATTCATAACAGAAACGATATGGCCAGAATTGGATTATTTAGTGGTGGACTTACCTCCCGGAACAGGAGATATTCAGTTGACCTTAGTGCAGACTGTACCTGTGACTGGAGGGTTAATTGTGACAACTCCTCAGGATGTGGCAATCGCTGATGCTGTGAAGGCTATGAATATGTTTATGATGGATAATATTAAAATTCCAATCATAGGGGTTGTAGAAAATATGAGTTGGTTTACACCAGCAGAACTGCCTGATAGCCAATATTTTATTTTTGGAAAAGGAGGTGGCCAAAAATTGGTGGATAAGTCCAGAAGTTGTTTAATAGCCCAAGTGCCTCTAGTTCAAGGATTAAGAGAGAGTGGCGATAGTGGAATTCCAGCCGCCTATGACAAAGAACATCCATTGTACACTACTTTTATGGAAATGGCTCAGAAACTAGCTCAAGAAGTGTCTAAGAGAAATCAAAATATGGCACCAACCAAGCAAGTGCAACTTAAAACATGAACCGAAAAGAACTCAAAAGACAAATTGAAAAAAAGGATTCCTATCTCTGTATAGGATTAGATACAGATATCAATCGAATTCCAAATGTTTTTGAAAAGAACTGGAGAGGAATGGTTGATTTTAATAAAGAAATTATCCAGGCTACTTCGGATTTAGCAGTCGCATATAAACCCAATATTGCCTTTTATGAATCAATGGGGATCGATGGATGGAAGGCATTGGATAAGACTTTGGAATTTATACCAGACCATTGTTTTACAATAGCAGATGCTAAAAGAGGAGACATTGGAAATACTTCAAGGATGTATGCTAAGACATTTTTTGAAACCTTTGATTTTGATTCTGTAACTATCGCTCCTTACATGGGCAGTGATTCTGTTGAACCTTTTTTGACATATAATAACAAATGGGTCATTATTCTAGGTCTGACATCTAATAAAGGCGCTAAAGATTTTCAATTTCAAAAATTAGAAAATGGAAGTCAAGTTTACGAAGCAGTCCTGAGACGATGCGCTGAATATGGAAGTATAGACAACACAATGTTTGTAATTGGAGCTACAAAATCTGAATTTCTCACTGATGTTAGGCAAATTATTCCTGATCACTTTTTATTAGTTCCTGGAGTTGGAGCGCAAGGAGGGACCTTAGAATCAGTAATTGAACACGGAGCAAATAATGATGGAGGGTTACTAATAAATAGCTCACGAGGGATCCTTTATGCCTCAGATGGAAAAGATTTTGCAGAAGCTGCTAGAGAAAAAGCCATGGCATTGTCCAAAAGATAATTTTTTATTTCAATGAATGATATACTTGAGTCTTTTAGAAAAGAACTTCATCAATATCCGGAGCTATCAGGTAGAGAGAAAGAAACTGCCCTACGAGTTAAAAGTTTTATCACAAAGATTCACCCTCCAGATGAGTGGATTGAAGGAATAGGTGGTCATGGAATTATAGCAATTTATTCTTTCTCGGAGGATGGTCCTGTTGTAATGATAAGAAGCGAACTGGATGCTTTACCTATTGATGAAACAAACAGATTCACTTATCAATCCAAAAATGTAGGAGTTTCGCATAAATGCGGTCATGATGGTCACATGACGATGGTAGCAGGTTTGGTTTTTTCAATTAAGAAAACAACTTATACTAATGGTAAAATAGCTTTGTTGTTTCAACCTTCAGAAGAGAATGGTAAAGGGGCTTTAAGAGTCTGTGAGGACCAAAGGTTTAAAAACCTGAAACCTGATTATATTTTTGCATTACACAATATTCCAGGTCTTCCATTACATTCTATTTTTATAGTTCGGAGCTTCTTCTCAGCAACGGTCCAAAGCTTTTCTATTCATTTACAAGGCAGAGAAAGCCATGCTGCAGAACCGGATAAGGGAGTGAACCCTGCTCTTTCAGTTTCAAAATTTATCTCTGGGCTAGATTTGCTAAATGTAACGGACCCAATGTCAAAAGTTTATACTGTGCTTACTCCGATTCATATTTTATTAGGAAGTAAAGACTATGGTATATCTCCTGGTAATGCTAAAATACATTACACGATAAGAACATGGAGTGTAGCGCATATGAATGAATTGAAATCTAAAATCGAGAGTTTGATCAAAGACTTATGTGCTAAGGGAAGCCTTTCTTTTGATCTAAATTGGTTTGAATATTTCCCATCAGCTGAAAATGATGATGAATTGAATGATATTATAGAGGAAGTGGCACATTTCAATAATTATAATACACAATTCGAAAAACACCCATTCAAATTTGGTGAAGATTTTGGATGGTATTCTTTGGGGCGGAGAGTAGCTATGTTTGGTTTGGGGGCAGGAGAAAAGACACCCGCTTTACATCATGCAGATTATGATTTTCCAGATGAGTTATTAAAAACTGGGATTCAAATGTTCAATGGAATAATTGAGACTGTATTGAATAAAGAATGTTTAGTCTCAAAAGAATAATTAACCAACAAAAATCATAATTAAAGTCAAAATGATTCCTCCTAATGTAAAATAAATTCCTTTCTTAAATACATCACTCCCAGGTGTGAACATCCAAAATGAAGATATTACAAAAAATAAAAGAGAAGCTCCAAAAAACAAATTGAGATAATACAAAGGATCTTTAGTCGTAGCCTTGTGAATATGAGTCATTTTTTCAAGAATATATGGCAATTCTTTCTTTATATAACTAGCTTCTCCAGTAATAGAATTATAACTTCCTCCTTTAAAATGAAGGACATTTTGCTCTTCTCCAGTAACTTTTAACCCTTTAATTTTTATCGCTTCTCCTAGCGCCTTAGCAGATAGATTTTTCTCAATTTGTGTATTGATATCAACACTTTTTTTGAAAGTGTCATTGTTTCTATAGACCATTATAATTCCACTCAGAGCATACATTGCCATGATTCCAGCTAAGAAGAATCCCAAATTCCTGTGAATGATTCTCATCGAAAATTTTGATAAGCTATTTTTCATTGTTATGGTGGACTTTTACTAAAAATTTTAATAGTCAGCTATTGTTTCGATTAAGACTGGAATAGTTTATCAAAATGTGATTCTTTAGACTTGAATTTATTCCTAACATCATCACAATAGGGCACTTTATTATTAATTCTTTTTTTTGTATTTGAGCCATAATACAGTAAGAATTTATACCTAATTGTCGTTTTTCACTCAATGTAAGAGAGAGAAAGCACAAATTGTAGTAGAGAAAATAAAGTCTAAGAATACTTTTAAATCACACATTTTGATGTTGGCTTCATCCAGTTAATATGCAGCGTCGAAGATATATTTTTATACCAAATATGCTATTCAAATCATAACATTTAATTAGCATGATCATTGGCGCATACAATTATATATCATCGTATTTTTGTGCGAATTTTAACCAAGAAAGAATGTTGAGATATTTCCTTATAACGCTAATTTCTATTTCTGGATTGAATCTATTTGCCCAATCCAATCATGGCAACAAATTCGAACAGTTAGGCCCACAGCTCCGATCCCCTAATCAATATAGAGGAGCAGATGGTGCTCCAGGACCTGAATACTGGCAACAAAGAGCTGATTACGTTATAGATGCTAAACTGGATGTGAAAAATCACAGATTAGAGGGCAGTGAAAAAATCACCTACTTTAATGAATCTCCTAGTGTCCTAAGATATTTATGGCTCCAGTTAGATGAAAACGAACATTCTCCTACCAGTGAAAAACATAGGATGGAACCTAGTTCTATCAAAGACGCCATGAGTGAAAAAGACCTTGAAGGTTTGGAGCCATGGAGAAATTTAGAAAAATATGGACATAAGATTCGTAGGGTGGTTGATGAGAAGGGAAGGCCGTTAGAATATACTATCAATGGTACATCTATGAGAATAGAATTACCATCTCCATTGAAAAGTGGTGATGAATTCACATTTCATATTGATTGGTATTATAATCTTATAGATAGAATAAATAACCCAAGTAGTGGGCGTGGCGGGTATGAATTTTTTGAAAAGGACGGTAACTATTTGTATACAATAGTTCAATGGTTTCCCAGATTGTGTGTATACAATGATTTTATGGGATGGCAGAATAAGCAATTTGTTGGAAGGGGAGAGTTTGCCTTGACCTTTGGTAATTACGATGTAAAAATGACTTTACCATCAGATTTTGTGGTAGGCGCTACAGGTGAATGCCAAAATTATGATGAGATGCTAACCTCCGGACAACTGACAAAATGGAATCAAGCACAAAAGGCTAATAAGCCACTTGAGATTGTCACTTTGGATGATGCCAAAAGAAATGAAAAGAAAGATATTTCAAAAACAATGTCCACATGGCATTATAAAGCGGAGAATGTAAGAGATTTTGCTTGGACTGCAAGTAAAAAATTCATTTGGGATGCCATGCCGCATATTACTGAAGAAGGAAAAAAAGTAATGTGCATGAGCTATTATCCCAAAGAAGCTTATCCAATCTATAATAAATTCAGCACTAAGACTGTAGCCCATACTCTGGAAACTTATTCAAAATACACCATTCCTTATCCATATCCAGTTGCGATTTCAGTAGAAGCAGCTAATGGTATGGAATATCCCATGATCTGTTTTAATCCGGGAAGAGCAGAAGATGACGGTACGTATACAGAACGGGCCAAAATTGCAGCACTCACCGTAATTATTCATGAAGTAGGTCACAACTATTTTCCTATGATCATAAATAGTGATGAGAGACAATGGGCATGGTTTGATGAAGGACTAAATAGCTTTTTACAGTTCATTGCTGAGCAAGAATTTGATAGCAATTATCCTCATTGGTTTGTGCCATATCAGATAGCTGGCTACATGAGCAGCCCTAAAGATCAACTTGAACCTATTATGACTAATAGTGAAAACATAATTAACTACGGATCTAATGCATATGACAAACCAGCTGCTGCCTTAAATATTCTGAGAGAGACTATTATGGGAAGGGAGCTATTTGATTATGCATTTAAAGAATATTCAAGACGCTGGGCATTTAAGCATCCTACTCCTGATGATTTTTTTCGTACGATGGAAGATGCAAGTGCAGTAGATCTAGATTGGTTTTGGAAAGGATGGTTCTATTCCATTGATGCAGTAGATATTTCATTAGATAGTGTGGCTTGGTTCAAGGTTGAAATGGATGAGAACCCAGAGAAGACTAAAAGGGAATGGCCTGTTACCGCACAGGAGCCATTTAACCATATCTCTAAGATGAGGAATGAGGCTGAAGGCGTAGAGTTTGCTGTTAAGAAAGACCCTTCTTTGAATGATTACTACAGCACATACAAACCGTGGGAGACAAAGGATTCTACGACTTATGTCACTTATACATTTCACGACGAAACTTACAGCAAAAAGGAAAAGAAAAAACTGTTTAGTGATAAGAATTATTATGAGTTGCATTTTAGTAATCAAGGAGGACTGGTTATGCCGGTCATTATTCAATGGATGTTTGAAGATGGAACCTATGAAATAGAAAGAATTCCTGTAAATATTTGGAGAAAGAATGAAAATAGTTTTACTAAGGTTTTTGTAAAAAACAAGGTGGTAACTGGAGTCATAATCGATCCGTTTAAAGAGACTGCAGATATTAATGAGAGCAATAATGTTTGGCCAGAGATTGAATTCCCTTCTAGGTTTGAAGTATTTAAAAAGCACAAAATTGATGAGGGGAAAAACCCAATGCAAAAAGCAAAGAAACGCTTAAAAAAGAAAGTGAATAAGCCATAGATACCTTTTCGAGTTATGAAGGATTCATTATAAAAGTTATGATTTAAAGCGGATCGGAGATGATATCTTCGATCCGCTTTTGGTATTGAACAAATGTGCTCGATTTAAAAGGGAATTCAGTGAAAATCTGAAACAGTCCCCGCTGCTGTAATTTTCCGGTATGCTTTTTTGAAATGCCACTGTCGTAATGAGATGGGAAGGCGAAAAAGTTATGGAATAAGTCAGAAGACCTGCCAAGCAAAATTGCATTAAGACTTTCGGAGGAAAAGTAAACATGTTAGCTGCAAAGCTTTAAAAGAAGATCTTCTTTAACTCTTCTTTTGGAGCCATATTTTGCTCTTGATGCAATACATTCTTTTTCATTAACATTAAAATTGCATCATGATGAAGATTTGGATTCTTCTTCTTCCATTTTTGTTTTTAGCTCATACACACTTCGGTCAAGGATTGGACAAAGAGAATTCCGATACCGTGAGTATCGAGAACATTTTGGTCACACATTCAAAAATTCCTATTCAAGCAAGTAATGCTTCAAAGCCGGTACATATAATAACCGCAGAAGCATTGAGAAGAAATTCAGGTAGTGATTTGGCTCAGGTCCTCAATGATGCAAGTGGTATTGACGTAGTTGGGTCTCTCAGTAATCCAGGAAAAGATAAAAGCGTCTTCTTAAGAGGAGCAAGTGGAGAATTCACGGTAATATTAGTAAATGGGCAACCCATTTTGGATCCATCTGGCATTGGAGGAGTAGCAGATTTAAGATCAATTCCAATTGCCAATATTCAAAGAATAGAAGTATTAAAAGGAAGTCAGAGCACTATTTATGGTTCCGATGCTATTGCTGGAGTTATTAACATTGTAACCAATAGTCACTCTCAAAAAGAAGGTTTACACGCTGGGGGAGGTGTGAGTTATGGCTCATTTAATACCCTGAATGCTAATCTTTATGCAAATGGTCAATCAGGTGATTTAGAATTCAGAATAGGTTTGAATAGGGATAAAACTGATGGGATCAGTGAGGCCTTAAGTAACGATCCTGCCGTTGTTTTTGAAAAAGATGGTATGAAAAGATTGGGGTTTTCTGCAGGTATAGGATATAAACTCTCTGATAAAGTAAAAATCAATGCCTTTAGCCAGTATTCAGACTATGAAAGTGATACAGATGCTGATTCTTTCACTGACTCTGAAGGGAATACTTATTTTACAGAATTGCTCAACTTAGGTGCCTCAATAGACTATTCATCTGATGACTGGCAAGGAGCATTGAAATATACTTTAACATCGACTAATAGAAATTTCCTATCCGACTTTGGAGCTTTCCCATTTATGGGCAGATTCCAAAATATGGATGTTTATGCCAGCAAAGATTTAACTAAATCAGTAAAATTTATCATTGGTTTAAATTATCAATATCATGGTATGCTAGATGAAACTACAAGTATACCTGATCCATCTGTGACTATCATTAGCCCATATGCATCATCTCTCATTTCATTAGGAGAAAGGACTAATGTTGAAGTAGGACTGAGATATAACAAACATTCTTCTTTTGGATCAAATACTAATTATTCATTAGCAGCTTCACACTGGATATCTAATGATTTAAAAGTTTTCGCTAACCATTCTACAGGATTTAAGGCTCCGAGTCTATTTCAACTGTATGGCGCATTTGGAGCAAATCCAGAATTGAATCCACAAAAAAGTCAATCTTATGAAATAGGTTTCCAGGCTCCACATTCAAGTGGCTTGTTGAATCCTCAACTAACATTTTTTGCTCGAAATGTTGATGACTTGATTGGGTTTGAAAATTTTGTTTATACTAATTTTTTCAATCAAAATGATAAAGGGGTAGAGCTTGAACTTGGATTTTCATTAGGAAGTCAGGTGACCTTAAGACTTCTTTATACCTATTTGGATGGAAGCTATAAGGTGTCAAACTCAAATACCACATTGAGAGATGTACTTTATCGAAGGCCTAAAAATAATTTTGGTGTCAAGGCCTTTTATAATGCTACCGATAAATTAAATGTTGATGTAAGTTTCAAAAGCGTTGGTGAGCGTCTGGACTTGTTCTTTAATCCCGCAAATGGGTTTGCTTCAGAGGAGGTAAAGCTTGAAAGCTACATGTATCTCACATTGCATGCTGATTACAAAATTAGTGATAAAGTCAGTGCATTTCTGGATTTGAAAAATCTTACTAATAGCAATTTTCAAGAGGTTTATGGATTCAGCACACCAGGCTCAAATTTTATGTTTGGAGTGAATTGGAAGCTATAACTTGAATGCGTAATAGATGAAGCCTAGTGGCAAATGGACCAATGGTGGATTAGAGATTTTTAGGTCTAATTTTTACTTGTTAGCTTAGTATTTCAATCATACTTATGATCTACAATGGCTTATTCCTCTAAATATCGACCAAGATTGGTACTTGAAAAAGAAGCATTAGATACACTTTTTGAAATAGGAACTTGGGCTATTTTGCTATTTTGTTTTAGCTATATAGGAATGATTTATGGTGATCTGCCTGATACTATTCCAAGTCATATGAACGCAAAAGGAGAAATAGATGGATATAGTGACAAAAGCTTCATCTGGATTTTTTTAGGAATAGGACTTGTGACTGCTTTGGCCATGCAATGGATTCAAAGCATTCCTCACTCATTTAATTACATCGTGGAAATAACAGAGAAAAACGCCAGAAATCAGTACGAAATTGGTGTTCAGATGATTAGATTCATAAATTTTGCAATGGCATTATTATGGATGTCCATTATGTTAATTATGACAGGAATGGTAAAGATTGAATGGTATACACCTCCTTCATGGATGATATGGGTGATAGTTACTTTTATGTTAGGAGGAATGGCATTTTATATCAAACACTCTTATAACTACAAATAATACATTAAGCTATTTCGCCACCACAACTTGACCCTGCACCGGCTGTGCATCCATAGCAATGTTGATCGAGAACAATTTCTCTTTCATTGAGATCTTTTAAGCTGAATTCACTCAGATGCTTTCCATTGGCAGCTACTTTGAGGTCTAGCATTTGATTAAAGTCACAATCATATAGATACCCGTCCCAGCTTACAGAAATAGTATTCCTACACATCAGTCCATTTACCGTCATAGGATTAAATGAATCTACTAATTTTTGCATATACTCTCCATAATTTCCTGATTCTATCAAATAGTCCAAAAAACGGCTTATTGGAAGATTTGTAATGCAGAAAAGTGAGTTAAAAACGATATCATATTTTCTTTTCAATTGCCTCTTGAACTCAGCTTGAAGTGTTTCTTGAGCTGCAGGTAGAAACGCACCTGAAGGATTGTAAACAAGGTCTAGGATATACCCACTACCTTCTTTACCATATCCCACCTTATTTAGCATCTCTAATGCTTTAATAGAGTCTTCAAACACTCCGTCGCCACGTTGACTATCAGTTCTGGATTTCGAAAAGTAGGGTAATGAGGATACTAAGTGGACATTTTTTTCTTTAAAAAAAATAGGAAGGTCATGATATTTTTTATTGGCCATTATAATGGTGAGATTACATCTATTTATGACCTTTTTACCCAAAGCAGAACATTCCGAAACAAACCATCGGAAATGAGGATTCATTTCTGGTGCTCCTCCAGTGATATCCACAGTATGAATGCTTTCTACAGATTTAATTACTTCCAGACAAAGTTCTAAATCTGCTTTGTTCATATTCTCGACCTTCTTGTCAGGACCGGCATCCACATGACAATGCGCACAGGTTTGATTACAAAGTTTTCCAATATTTAACTGAAATATTTCAATTCTTATAGACCGAAGTGGTTGATACCCATGCGTTACCAATTTCTCTGAGAAGGAATCAAACTTGTCGCTTACTATTGCATTCCCATTCAACACATTAAGCTGAATCATGGTATCCTTGAGTGGATTGTTAAGAACGGAAAGAGATTTTGATTTTTGTTTTATAGCCATTGTCAGTCCTTACATAGAGACCTTCTCTACGTGATTCATCATTTGAGTACCATATACTAGAGTTGCTCCACCTTTTATAGCCGCGGCTACGTGGACTGCTTCCATCATTTGCTCTTCATCTGCTCCTTTTTCTAAGCAACCAGAAGAGTATGCATCAATACAGTATGGACATCCTACTGCATGAGATACAGCTAACGCAATCAAATTTTTTTCTCTTTCTGTTAGAGCTGTATCACCTTTAAAAACGGAATTATACCAAGAAAAGAACTTGTCGCCCATTTCTTTTTGCCATTCTGTGATCTTTCCAAATTTTTTCAGATCATCGGGATTAAAATATGTTTTAGTCATTTATTATGTTTTTTTCTAGCAGCACCCACCACCATCATAAAAATAGGTAGACTCAGATACATATATTTCTGGGTTTCTTGCGCCAAGTAAAGCATTGCCAGTTTTATCACAAATGGCTAAAGGAACATTTGGCACTAAGACATGTCCATTGTGATCATCAAAATAGTCTTCCTTACCATAATAAATGGCAGATCTACCAGTGAATATACATGGACCATCTTCAGGCATCGGATCTTTAATTGCAGCGATCTCTACACTCTCAATGAATAGAGTCTCTTCGGTATCATAATGGTTAGAGCTTAAAATACGATAAGGCCGCCTAGCTCTCACTTCAACAGTACCAAAGCCAATTTCTGTAATCATATTCAGATACTCTTGTAGTGGTAAGCATCCGCTGAGACAGAGTGCTCTTAGTTTTTCATCGTCTTGGAGATTTTGAGGTATAATTTGTTCGCATATAGGATCAGACAATACCAATCTACCCTGAGGTTTTAAAACTCTATATATTTCAGAAAGCGCTTTTTTTAAATCTTCTTTTTCAAAAATGTTAAACAAGCAGTTTTGAGCTGCTACATCTATACTTTCTGATTCAATAGGTAAGGACAGGGCGGTTCCTTTTCTCAAATCCACGAATTCTGTAGAAAACCAAGGATTTAAATTTTCAGCCTCTTTCAAATTTTTGGAACAGGCATCCAGCATCTCATCCACAATGTCTATACCTATAACTCCTCTTTTTTTTCTGCTGAAGTAGCTGAATTGTAAAACTTCCATACCTCCTCCTACACCAACATAAAGGATATTAGGATTATCTGCCAGGTCTCTAGGGTTTATAGTTGAACCACACCCGTAGTTCATCTGTACCATGATATCTGGCATATTCAGTTCTGGCAACTTCCATATCGGTGAAGTAGTGCAACATAAGCCTACATCAGGTGACTCTGCAGCTTTTTTATATACATCTTTTGTCGTGTCTAAATAACCCATATTGAAAATTTGAATACAAACTTAGCTTTTCATGAATTTTCTCTATGTCTATATTGAGACATAGCATGATTTTAAGATTCTTAGTTTTGTCATAATTGATTAAGAGCATTGATTACAAATACCACTTAGAACAAGCTGAGCTGAGTTAACTTTGAATCCCTGAGCAAGAGAAGGTTGATTGACTTTTGTATCTTCTAAGCAAGTCGTTTGTTCACAAGTGACACAAAAGAAATGTGCATGTACATCGTGATGAGCTTTGTTGCTACATTCATGTGTACATAAAGCATACTTGGTAACTCCAGTCCCATCTATAACTTGATGTATTATACCATTTTGTTCAAATGATTTTAGAGTCCTATAAAGGGTAATTCTATCTAGATCACTTAAATCATCTTCGATATCTCTACTTGCCAATGCAGTACCTGCAACCTTATAAAATGCAGTCAAAACAGCATTGCGTACAGAGGTGCTTCTCAATTTGTGTTTGTAAAGTCTATCCTGTATTGTGATTTTTGATTGCTCCATGATATCCGATTTGTTAAACGAATAATGAATGGATATAGTTCATCTTTACCTCTTTCTAAAAAGGAAGATCATCATCTTCTGTACCTGATAAATCTGCCAATTTGGGTTCGCTGAATGGAGCTGCTGGAGGAGGTCCGTCCTGTGCATTCATTTGTGGGACTGGAGCTTGTGCAGCTGCTTGAACAAGAGGTTCTAATCTCCAAGCTTTGACATTTGTGTAATATTTTCCGTTGTATTCTCGACTTTCAATTTCGATAGAGGCGGTCACATCTCTACCTTCTTGAAGCTTTGAATTATCTATGGCGTCTCCCCACATATACAAGCATACTTGTTTTGGGTATTGACCTTGTGTCTCGATAATAAATTCCTGCTTTCTCCATTCTCCTCTAGCAGATGTGCCTGTCTGAAGTGGGAGTAATTTTATGATTTTACCTTTAATTTCCATAACACGCTCTATTTTTGGTGGGACGAAGGTATAAAACCAGCCTATATTTTATAAGTGAAAGGATAAAGAAAATTTATAATATTTAATCTTTATCCTTTCGACTATATAATTCTTGTCTTTAATGCTTATGAAAGTAAGCATCTTCAAAGTTGTGAATTGCCTTTCTCAATTTATCTATATACATCTGATCTGTAGTTTGTTTGGCTTTCATTGAATAAACCAGCATTTGATGTAGCAGCCCTAAATGCTTTTGATATTTAGCATACACTACTTTGTCTTCTGGATCTGTGAGCTTGATTCTTTGGTGCAGAAAGTATTGACTTACTATATCTTGAATCTTCTTGGCATGCTCCTCTTTGTTATTCACCCATCTTACTAATTGATTCCAATTTGGAGATGCTTTTGCAGATTCTTCTTTGATCATATTCATCGATTTCTCAATAGTTGTAATATGCTCTTTGATTAATGCCACTCTTACTGAATCTTCATAGATGCCGCAAGGAATTTCACAATGGGCCTGGGCCTTTTCTGTATTGAGTAGGAAAGCTAGTGATGTCGCTATTATCAGAGTTAAATATTTCATTTATCTTTTTTGAAATTAAAAATGTGATTCTTTTTTATGCTTTCACAAATATAATGCTGATTGGAATGTAAAGTTTTATTTTAAGATTTGGCCATCCAAAATTCATAATGCTTTTGAAGCCCTCTTGTATTTTAATGGACATTGAGGATAACTTTTTTAAAGAAAGAATAGTAAGGAATAGAAACTCAGTTGGGTGCTTGATCCTTAGCTGAATTAACATATCCTATTTTTGAAATAATTACTCTACTTACTATCTTTGATCAATAACTCATATGGTCGTGCTAACTTCATAAAAATAGAAATTGGATAACAAGTTAAATTCTTTATCGAGTCAACCGAACAATCCCTTACATGGAGTTAAACTTGCTGATATTTTGGATCAATTAGTTTTTGAGTATGGATGGGAACGATTAGGGGAAGAAATAAACATTAGATGCTTTAATTATGATCCATCAATAAAATCTAGTCTCAAGTTTCTAAGAAAAACACCTTGGGCGAGAGATAAGGTGGAAGAACTGTATTTAGAAATGCTCGAGGATAAAAATCTCTAATAGCACTCCTGATTCTATTATGTATAAAACTTACTGTTTATTGTTTCTTGGTAACACTTCTTCAGGAAAAGGAAATAGAATGGTCGAATTCTTCTCTGAGGCTATGTTCGCTAGAGTTTGATACAGCCTTAATTTTATTGCTGATGGAGATTGGTCTATTAGTTTTCCTGCTTCTAACAGTTTTGAAGCTGCCTGTTCTTCTGCTAAAGCAAGTATTATTCTTGCTCTTCTCGATCGTTCTGCTTCTGCCTGATTGGCCATCATCCTTCTCATGTTTTCTGGAAGTTGAATGTCCTTGATTTTTACATCCATGATTTCTATGCCCCACTCTTTAGTTTCTTGCTCTACTATATCCTTAATGTTCTTTCCCATCTCTTCTCGTTTTGATAAGATTGTATCCAGTTCTACCTTACCACAGACATCTCTCAAGGCAGCTTGTGCAAGCTGAGTAATGGCATAGTCAAATTCTTCTACCTCCAATATTGCTTTTTCAGGATTATCTACTCTGAAAAAGACTACTCCATCAATGCTACAAGGGACATTATCTTCAGTCATAACCTCTTGTGATTCTATATTACTTGTGATTACTCTGATATCTACTATTTGAATAGTTTCTACAATAGGAATAATCCATTTAATTCCAGGACTTAGAGTACTCACATATTTACCGAATCTGAACTTTATTGCTCTTTTATATTCATAAATTATTCGAATGCCGGATAAAAGAAAAATAAGAGCGAGTACTAGTGCTATCATTGATACATTCATGAGAGTGCTTTTAGTCAAGAAATGATGTATCCTAAGATACAAATAATAAGATGAGGATCAAAACAAGAAGGAGGTGATGACCTTTACAAATGGCTTATCATTTTTTTACCAAAACTATCACTCAGAGAAATATTTTTTTAAGCATTATCACGGTGATCGTAAGGTACGAATTCATCATGTTCTATATACCTTTTCAATAATCTTAAATAGGTGGCCCAACAATAACTGGATGTTCTGAAATGGTCATTGTTAGATTTCCAATTCTTATGATAGAAGTTGACATGGGTACCTTTCTCAGATGGTGATAATTCAAAACCTACAATTGTTCCATCCCAATCTTCGTCACAGTCTATCATTTCCCATTCTATATAATCCTCCACCTCCACTTTAGTGATTATGCCTGCCCAATCGTATCCTTCTGCAAAGAAGAATCGATAGCGTTCACCTTTTTCAGGTGCACCTTCAGCATCAAGAGTCCACCACTTATTAAGACCTCTAGGGGTGCTTATCATTGAAAATACCTGAGATGGTTTGGCATTGATATGAAGATCATGGAGAATATGGTACATGAATGTCTTTATTTGAGCACAAATGTAATATTTACAGATGTAGAATTTTTTAATATATGTATTAATCATTTTAATTACTATTTACTTCAGATTCCAATCAGAATCGTTCATTACTTTTGAATCATGAAAATTCTGATCATAGAAGATCAAATACATCTAGCAGAAAACATTTTGGATTATTTCACTAATGAAAAGATTGAGTGTGAACATGCACCTACAGTGCAGATTGCTAGAGAAAAACTAAAATCTTCAAATTTTGATATCATTCTTCTTGATATCATGCTTCCAGATGGAAATGGTCTTGAGCTCCTTAATCAGATTAAAGCAAGTAACATATCATCAGGAGTGATTATCATATCTGCTAAGAATGCATTGGATGACAGAGTGAGTGGTCTGGATCTGGGCGCCGATGATTATTTGACTAAGCCATTTCATCTTTCTGAGTTAAATGCAAGAGTGAAGTCTATATATAGACGAAGAAATGTATTGGTAAATAATAAAGTTGAATTTGAAAATATTGTAATAGATACAGATCAACGTGAAGTTTATATTGATGATGAGGCTGTAGATTTCACCATCAAGGAACAAGAACTTTTACTTTACTTTATTTCTAATAAGAATAGAGTTCTTACTAAGCAGAACATTGCAGATTATTTGTGGGGAGATAATGTTGATTTTTTGGATTCATTCGACTTTGTTTATCAGCATATTAAAAATATTAGAAAGAAAATACATGGTGCAGGGGGCCCAGAATGCATCAAGACCATATATGGTTTAGGTTATAAATTATCAGTTGTATAATATGAGAATCATAACAAAATTCACTCTGCTTTACTTGGTTCTTCTTTTCATAACACTGACAGTGGGAGGGGTAGTTACATATCAGAGTGTGAAGCAAGAAGTAAAAACTGAAACAGATTATTCATTAAGAGAAGAAACAAGAATTATCGCCAAAAGCATCAGCGAAGGCAAGCCAATTGATGCTTTAGAAAATATTAAAGTTCAAATTCATATTCTGCCAGAAAACACTCAAGAAGATGCTAGAGGCACCATTTCAGATACATTAATGATGCATAGCAATCTGAAACGGATGGAGGTTTTTCGATTCCAAACTTCTACCCATAAAATTGGAGATCACGTATATGCTATTAATGTTGCGGATGTGTTCATAGAGGAGAATGATATGTTAGAAGGGGTAATAAATACAATGTTGCGTTTATTCATTGTTCTGAGTTTATTGTTTATTGTATTCGGGTTTATCTTTTCAAAGATCATTTTGAATCCGTTCGATAAAACATTAGATATCATTGACAATTTTGACATTGGAAGTCGGAGCTCTACAGAATTTCCGAAGTCATCTACAAAGGAGTTTGTTCAACTGAATATGTTTCTCAATAAAATGATGAATAGGGTATCAAAGGACTACAATTCCCTAAAAGAATTCTCTGAAAATGCGAGCCATGAAATGCAGACTCCCTTGGCAATTGCAAAAGGAAAATTGGAGATATTACAAGAAAGTGAAAGGTTAAAAGAAGCTGAATTGGATCTGATTATCACGAGCCAAAAAGAATTAAGCAAACTATCGAATTTGACACATGCATTAGGGCTTCTTACAAAATTGGATAATGAAGAATTTAAATCTAAAAAACCAATAAATTTTTCTGAAGTTGTACAAGAATCGCTTTATATTTTTACAGAATTAGCAAACTTTAGAGAGATTGAAGTCAATTCAAATTTGGGTACGGATGTGGCCCTCAAAATTGAAAAATCTTTGGCGGATGTTCTCGTAAGTAATTTATTGAAAAATGCTATTCAGCACAACATTGCAAATGGAAAAATAGATGTGACTTTGTCAAATTCTTCATTGATAGTCAAGAATACGGGAAAGAACCCTAAACAAGACCCTCATATTTACTTTGATCGATTCTCAAAACATGATCAATCCAGTGGATCTCTTGGACTAGGATTGTCGATTGTTAAGAAAATATGCGACTTGAATGATTTGGAAGTAGGATATCATTTTCAAGACGGGTGGCATGAATTGAAAATTTCATTTTAGAATTTAACATCTCCCTAACTCTAAAATCAGATTCTCCTCAAATTCTCATTAGCAATCAAGAATAACTTTGTTTCAGAAATTATCATAGTTAAAAATGTCAATCATGCACAAAAGATATTTATTATTCATTCTCACTTTTTTAGTTTCATCTATCATTTATGGCCAAAGACCTCGAGGTGGTCAAGGTGGTCAAAGAGGGGAGAGACCTCAAATCACAGTTAAAGGTGTTATTATAGATCAGGCCACAGGCAACCCACTTGAATTTGCAACCATTTCACTGATTAGTAAGAGAGATTCATCATTAGTAGGTGGTGGATTGACTGGACTTGATGGCGCATTTGAAGTAATGGCTCAGATTGGACCACTAAGGGCAGAGATAGAATATATATCCTTTGAGAAATTAGTGATTGAGAATGTTCCTTTTGACAGGGATGCCATAAGAGCAGGAAATCGTAATGTAGATATGGGGACTATCAGGATGAATGCTAGTGCTGAATTACTAGAAGAGGTAGAAATCAGAGCAGAGAAGAGTGAGACTCAGTTTTCTTTAGATAAGAGAGTCTTTAATGTAGGAAAAGATCTTGCCAATAGGGGAGGTACAGCTGAGGATATTTTAGACAATGTACCTTCTGTGACAGTAGATATAGACGGTGCCGTAAGCCTAAGAGGCAGTGATGGGGTGAGAATTTTAATTGATGGAAGGCCTTCTGGTTTAGCTGGTGGCGATAATGCCAATGGACTAAGATCTATCCCAGCTAACATGATAGAGAAAGTTGAGGTTATAACCAATCCGTCTGCAAGATATGAAGCCGAAGGAATGGCAGGCATCCTTAACATTGTTTTGAAAAAACAAACTGGTGGAGGATTCAATGGGTCTTTTGATCTCAATGGAGGTTATCCTGCAACTGCTGGAGTAGGAGCCAATATCAACTACAGAAAAAATAAAGTGAATTGGTTTGCTAATTATGGATTAAGATATCGTGAGAGCCCTGGACAAGGATATTATAACCAATCACAACAAAGAGGAAATGATTTATATATTCAAAGGCAAATAAGCGATAGAAATAGAACTGGACTTTCAAACAGTGTTAGATTTGGAATAGACTATTTTCCAAGAGAAAAAGAGACTATTACTGGCTCCTTTCGTTATCGCAATTCTAATGAAGATAATTTATCTACACTTACCTACAATGACTTTTTGAACAATACAGACAATAGAACTACGACTACTCTTCGTACTGATGATGAGAGTGAAGATGAAAGTAATTTAGAATACAGTATCAATTACAATAGAGAATTTTCTTCCCGAAAACACACTTTAAATGCTACGCTACAGTATAGAGATAAAAAAGAAGATGAATTATCTGATTTTTTTGAAGAGGTGACTTTTACATCTGGTTCAGATATTCCTGATGTAGTGCAGAGATCAGAAAATGCAGAAGGTGAAATGAATCTACTTTTTCAGTTAGATTTTACAAAACCACTAAAAGGAGAGGATCATCAATTTGAATTGGGCTTAAGAACTAACTTGAGAGATATTGACAATGATTATGCTGTGACTCAATTAGAAGATGGAGAGTTCATGAACTTAGCCGGTCTAAGTAATAATTTTGAATATGATGAAGATGTCTATGCGCTCTATGGTATATATGGTAAGAAATTTGGTAAAGTGGGAATGCAAGCAGGACTTAGAGCCGAAAGTTCTCATGTGGTAACTTCACTATTGCAAACCAATGAGGTCAATGACAGAAATTATTTTGGTATTTTTCCTAGTATGCATGTAAATTTAGAGTTAGCAGAAACCAATGCAATTCAAATCAGTTACAGCAGAAGAATTAGACGCCCGAGATTTTGGGATCTAAATCCGTTTTTCACATTTAGTGATAGTAGAAATACTTTTAGTGGTAATCCTAATCTTGATCCAGAATATACGGATTCATATGAGATCGGAAATATAAAATATTTTGAAAGTGGGACTATTAGTGGGAGTTTCTTTTATCGTCGAACGACTGATGTAATCCAGAGAATTCTTCAATTCAATCCTGATGGAACAACAAACAGACAACCTGAAAATTTAGCAAAAAGAGATGATTATGGATTAGAATTAACATTCCAATATTCAGGATTGGACTGGTGGAGAGTAGATGGAAATGCCAATTTTTTCAGAAGTATTACAAATGGTCAAAATGTAGATGATGGATTGCAAGCAGATACTTATACTTGGTTTGCCAGGATGACGAATAGATTTACATTCTGGGATGGGGCAGACTTGCAACTAAGACTAAATTATAGAGCTCCTCGGAATACCACACAAGGAAAACGAAATTCTGTTACTTCGATAGATGTAGGCCTTTCAAAAGATTTATCAAAAGATATAACAATGACGTTTAGTGTTAGAGACCTATTGAATAGTAGAAAGCGAAGAGGCGAAACTATCGGTGATGGATTCTTTAGAGAAGATGAATTTCAGTGGAGAGCCAGATCCGTCAATGTGGCTTTCAACTATAGAATCAATCAGAAAAAGAAGAGGTCAAGAGGAGGGGAAAGAGGTGAATTTGAAGGTGGTGAGGGTGAATTTTAAACTTTTTTAGAAAATACGATTTAGCATTTTTAGAAAGGACAGTAAATGTAAATGCTGTCCTTTTTTTATTAGTCTAAATAAGAAGTCTACTTAGCATATGGCCGGTCATGACTCATAAGAGAAATATGTAAATGATCAGCTGTTCCTACATGTCTTAGCGTTCTAAATCCCATTAGTCTGAAATAATTTCTCAAAAGAACATTTCTTATTTCTGATCGATTGTTGGTTCTAAGATCTAGTGCATGAGCATAACCATTTTTCTGGTTATAATGTAAAGAATGAGTTTTCTCCTTAAGTCCCATTTTCTTATAATCCTCAGGTATCCTTTTTCCATCAGTAATAATCAGATCACTATCTAAAATCACTACTGTGCTAATACTCAATCTTAGAATTGGATGAACTTTATTGATTTCAGAATGCACTTTTTCATTTTTCAGATTACCTGTTGAAATATAAAAAATGCCATGAGTGGCATAGAAAATGGTAATCAAGAGAGCAGCCAGTAGCCTCATCTTAATCCCTTTCAAACTTCCGAGTCTTCCAGAGTAATGACTATAAAACACTGTGAAGTACAAGAACAACAATATTGTAGTGACTCCAACTCCTACTATTATCGAGAAAAAAGGACTTTGGTGAAACTGTTCATGAAAAACAATGGCACCCCGGATTAGTAAAATAAACGGAAAGATTAGGATGAAAACTATCTTACATATTTCAAGAAGCAATTTGCCCATAGCTTTTTATTGCATGTACTTAAATTCTATCTTCGCGTTATCGCAAAGAGTTAAATATCAAATTTCTAAATACAAATATGGAACTAAATACCTCTCATTAAAGTTCAGAAAATTGTATTAAGGACCTTCAATCCAAATATTTATGCTCTTTACAAACTTAGTAAACTAACAAGAATGAAATTTAATACCAATAGAAAAAGTGATAACCTAGAAGACAGAAGAGGTGGAGGAGGTAATAGAGGTCGAGTTGCTGGAAGGATAGGATTAGGGACCATTGTGGTTCTTCTAGCCACCATATTTTTAGGAGAAGGTCCAGCGCAGTTATTAAATCAAATTCTTGGATCAGGACAGTCTGGAGGGTTAGGAGCACTTACAGAACAATCGATGCCTAATCAGGCTATCGATGATGAACAAGAACAATTTGTAAATAATGTATTGGTCTCAACAGAAGAAGTTTGGGGAGATGTATTTAGACAAGAGTTGGGTAAACAATACAGAGAACCAGGCTTAGTAATGTTTGATAGAATGACCAGTTCTCATTGTGGTACTGCGAATTCTGCAACAGGGCCATTCTACTGTCCTGCGGATCAGAAAGCATATTTAGATTTCTCATTTTTTAGTCAGATGAAAAATAGAATGGGAGCAGGTGGAGATTTTGCTTTTGCATATGTTATATCTCATGAGGTAGCCCACCACGTACAAAATTTGTTGGGATATACGGATTATGTACATAAACAGAGATCACGAATCAGTAAAACGCAATATAATCAGCTATCAGTTAGACTTGAATTACAAGCTGATTTCTTAGCGGGTGTATGGGCGCGTAAAGCTGAAGAAAAAGGACTGATTTCTTTAGACAGAGGTGATATAGAAGAAGCATTAAGAGCAGCCAATGCTATCGGTGATGACAGAATCCAAAAACAATCTCAAGGATACGTGGTGCCTGATTCGTTTACTCATGGCACTTCTGAGCAACGGATGAGATGGTTTTATAAAGGATATGAGACTGGTGATATCAGTCAAGGTGATACCTTTAGAGCTGATGTGCTTTAGTATATTAGAAAGTAATCTTTAAAACTTACAATTTTAGGAAGGTGTATGCTATAACCACAGTTTCTGACACTTCCCAAATAGAAGGAATACATCAACTTCAAAAAAGAAATCTCAAATCAAGTTTAACGGTCGATGAAATTTCTTCTGAAGGATTCGTGACTTGTGATCATACGGTGTCGTTGTTGTCAAGGATGAATTCTCCATATCCTCATGTGATATCATTATATCGAGACCAAGTTGTAGGATATACATTGGTAATGTTAGAAGAATTGAGAGAGGAAATTGATGTTCTTGTTTCTATGTTTGATCAAATTGATACCATTATTTACAAGGACTCCAGTTTAAATGGAGCATCTTATTTCGTTATGGGGCAAGTGTGTATATCTAGAGAACATCGTTCTCAAGGACTTTTTAACCAAATGTATCACCATATGAAGACAATAATGAGAAAGGATTTTGACTTCTGTATTACTGAAATTGCTACTGATAATATGCGATCCAGAAAGGCACACCGACGGGTAGGTTTCAAACATGTGCATACCTATATAGATGAAATGTCTGGTCAATCTTGGGAACTTGTTTTATGGGATTGGAGGTGAAATGTCCAATATCTGCACCTTTTCTACTATAAAAAAATAGATAAAATACTTTCTATTGTTGATCACGTAAAGTGTTGAAAATCAATTATATGTAATTTTTTTGTGCTAAATATGATTTGAAAATGGATATCCCATTTTGTGTGTTTTTGATACTAGTTCTTGACTCAAAGCCATCTAAATTTGTACTGAGCAAAAAAAGAGGAATGTGAATTCTCGACCCTTTTTAAAGAATTTTACTATTTCATATATCACTCAATTAGTGGGTAGATATAGATTTGGAGTTATTTCAGTGGTGTTCTTTAGCTTGCTATGGACAGCTTTTGAAATTTCTGTGCCCTTTGCCACCAAGGCCGTAATAGATATTGGTATACAAAACCAAGATCTAAATATGGTCATCATTATCTTATTAGCACTTTTTGGTTTGTTAATGGGACGTATGGTTTCCACCATTATGCCTTTTTGGATATTGAGACATATAGGAGTTAGGGTAAATCTGCTACTCCTTGTGGGATATTGGGAGCGGATTTTACGAAAGAGTTATTTGTTTTTCAATAACAAAGAGCAAAGCGATATCATTCAGCATTTTAATGACAACACCTCGGTGGAGGCGTTTATAACGACTTATAGTTTTACAACTCTTCACGCGATCTTTAACTTGTTCATTTATGCTGTAATTCTTTTCATTTTTGATTTTCAAATAGGGATTGTTTTTATCTCTTTCACTTCCTTGTTTTTACTATGGTCACTATATGTATTGAGGAAAAGAGAAGTCGTCGATCATGAAAGGTTTAAGTCCAGTTCTGCTATGAGAGGTGAAATCAATGAGATATTCAAGGGAATTGTTGATATTAAATCAAACAATCAAGAAGAACAAAGGGTCAATTTATTTGAAAAATTTCATTATGGGATGTCTAAACATAGGCTTAATCTGCTTCGGTTTTCGTTCATTCAACAAATAGGAAATCAAGTAATTCATACACTCAGGGACGTTCTGATATTATTTTTTGCTGCCAAAGCTACTATTGAAGGGGCTATGACTATCGGTAGTCTTGTGGCAATTCAATATCTTCTAGGCCAGCTCTATGAACTCACCTCTAAAATTTTAGACATATTCCCTAGATTTCAAGATGCCCAACTCAGCATAGGAAGGGTCAATGAATCACTAAGTAGACATGAACCCCAGGAAAACCTGTTAGATAAAAAAGGCCTAGATATACAGCAGAAGACATTATCCATAGAAGACCTGAACTTTAATTATGTAGAGGATGTACCCATCTTAAAAGGGATTTCTATGAAAATTCCTTTTGGAAGGTCTGTAGCAATTTTAGGGGAAAGTGGGAGTGGGAAATCTACTTTACTGAAAAACATATTGAAGTTACTTGACCCAGATCATGGAAGTGTAAAAGTAGGTGATTATAATTTAGATCATGTCAGCGACAAATTTTGGTTGACTCAATGCAGTAATGTATTACAGGAAAGTATACTTTTTAGTAGGTCATTGTTATATAACATCACATTTTGCGATGAGATGAATGACGTGGATGTGCCGAGAATGTGGAAATGTCTAGAGATCACATTATCAGAAGATTTTATAAAAGAGCTGCCATTAGGTGTAAATACTATAATAGGGCATAATGGGGTAAATTTTAGTAGAGGCCAGACACAACGATTATTACTAGCTCGAGCAATCTATAGAAAAGTGAGCTACTACTTTTTTGATGAGCCATTTAGTGCTCTGGATAGACTCACTTTTAGGAGAGTTTTTAAAAATATAAGAGAAGAATTAAAAGATGTGACACTAGTTATAGTGACGCATAGAAAGGAAGTAGCAGAAAAGATGGATGAAATATTTCTTCTAGAAGATGGCAAACTCGTCGAACATGGAAATCATAATTCGTTATCAGAATTAGGAGACAGATATTTTCAAATTTTCATCTCAGATCAAGAATAATATGAGTTTTCTTAATCCCAAAGAGTATGATGTAAACCCTGAGCAATTGCCCAGCGGTTTAGTTCTAGGTAATATTATTTGGATAGCCATTCTTGCTGTAATACTCATAACTCTTTTGTTTAAATTTCCAATACAAGAAACATTGGAAGGGAAGGTCCAAATATTTCATAATGGTGTGCCATTGTCTATAAATGCCAAAACTAATGGACACCTTAATTTGTATATTACTGATCAAGAGAAAATAGTAGAGGATGAAGTCATAGGCTTTTACAATTGGAAAGTTACACAAGATCAAATAGCAACTTTAGAAAAGTTAGCAAAGTTTGATTACAACAATGATGATCCGTATTCATCTTTAAACCTCAGAACACTTATTTCATCTGTTGATAGACAGACAATTCCTTTTATTCAGGGAGAAATTAGCGCCATATCTACAGCTTTAAAAATATATGAACGAGCTAAAGAACAAGATGGCTTTTCGAAGTTTGAATCATCACAAAATCAACGTATATCTAGTATTGAAAAGAATCAATCAATCAATCAGGCAGTAATAAAAAGTAGAGAAGAACAGCTAAGTGTACTTTTTGATCATATTGCTTCAGACAAAGAGTTATATGAAAAAGGCATTATGTCTCAACGAGATTTCGAACTCAAGAAAAGAGCTTATGAAAAAGAAGCTATTGAGATACAGGCTGGATCACTCTCTATTGGGGAGATGCAGGAAAATATACAAGATATAAAATCATCAATCGAGCTAGGTAAATACAATTTACTTCTTGTTGAGTTAGAAAATTATAAAAAGCTCCATACATCATTAGAAGAATACAGAAAGGCTTTCTATGTGATTAAAGAAGACAAAGAGATCGTTGCACCGATTTCTGGTACAGTGTTTATTTCTGACATTTTAAGATTCACCCAGGTGGTTCAATCAGGTGATGAAATACTAACAATAAAGCCACAAAATCAGGGTCAAAAGAGCTTAGCTAGAATTGTAACTGGACCAGAAAGCATGGGAAGGGTAAATATTGGAGACAAAGTAATGATAAGCTTAGATGCATTTCCACCAGAGCAATATGGAGTTTTGTATGCATCTGTCAAAGCAACTAGAGACATTCCACAAAATGATGGATACATTTTTGACCTAAATCTGACTAATGATCTTCTTACTTCTCACAAAAAACAACTTAAACCTTTGTCTGAACTTACAGGTATGGGAAGTATTCTAATAAACAGAACAAACATCTTTCAAATTGTAAAGGACCAAATATTGGCTACTAAAACTAGATTGGAAGGTCCTAATATTGGAGAATTGGACGTAAGTCGAAATAACTAAAATTCTCACATCCTCGAATGACTTCTCTTTATATCAATCAATTTTGATTTACTGTAAATTAGAAATTAGTCAAATACTTAACCCAGTTAATCCCAACTGATATTTTCCTTATTGTACTTTTCGGATCAGAAAAATAGAACTATGTACGATAAGTTATTGTCTCCATTAGATTTAGGGTTTACAACATTGAAAAACAGGGTGCTCATGGGTTCGATGCACACTATGTTGGAGGATGTGCCAGGAGGGCATGAGCGTATGGCTCAATTTTATAGAGAACGTGCAAAAGGTCAGGTAGGATTAATTGTGACAGGGGGGTTTTCTCCAAACGAAGAAGCACGTGCATTACCTATGGGAGAGCCCATGGCCACCAAGGAAGAAGCAGAGAAACACAAGATTGTTACAAAAGCTGTACATGACGAAGGCGGTAAAATTTGTTTGCAGATACTGCATGTAGGTAGATATGGATATACGGAAAACAACGTTTCAGCCAGTGCAACTAAAGCTCCAATTTCACCATTCCCTGCAAGAGAACTTACTGATGCAGAGGTAGAAGAAACGATAGAAGGATATGTGAACTGTGCTGCTATGGCTCAGTATGCTGATTATGATGGAGTAGAGGTCATGGGCTCTGAGGGCTACCTTATCAATCAATTTATTGTGACTAAGACCAATAAGAGAACGGATAGATGGGGAGGATCATATGAGAATAGAATAAAGTTCCCATTGGAAATAATTAGGCGTACAAGAGAAAAAGTTGGAAAGAATTTTATAATCATTTATCGGCTTTCTATGCTTGATCTTGTAGAAGGTGGCAGCACATGGGAAGAAGTGGTCCAATTAGCAAAAGAAGTAGAGAAAGCAGGAGCAACAATAATCAATACAGGTATTGGTTGGCATGAAGCAAGGGTACCTACTATCGGAACAGTAGTACCCAGAGCTGGATTTGCATGGGTTACCAAAAGAATGATGGGGGAGGTAAATATACCTTTGATCTGTACCAATAGAATAAATACTCCAGAGATAGCAGAACAAGTTTTAGAGGATGGATGTGCTGACATGGTTTCTATGGCTAGACCATTTTTGGCTGATCCTGAAATTGTGCTTAAAGCTATTGAGAATCGCTCAGATGAGATTAATACCTGTATAGCATGTAATCAAGCATGTCTCGATCATACATTCACAATGCAAGTCTGTTCTTGCCTTGTGAATGCAAGGGCATGTCATGAGACGGAGCTCAATTACTTGCCTACTAAAAGCCCTAAAAAGGTGGCAGTAGTCGGAGCAGGCCCTGCAGGATTAGCAGCCTCTACTTTATTAGCTGAAAGAGGACATCATGTAGATTTATTTGAAGGAGAAAGTAAACTTGGAGGCCAATTTAATATGGCTAAGATAATTCCAGGTAAAGAGGAATATGCTGAGACAATCAGATATTATGAATCGATGATTAAAAAACATGGTGTCAATCTTCATTTAAATCATAAAGTGACAAGTTCTGAACTGAAGACAGGTGGATATGATGAGGTTGTATTGGCTACAGGAGTGACTCCTAGGAAATTGGATATTCCTGGAATTGACAGTGAAAAGGTATTGGACTATGCTGATGTTTTGTATAAGGGTAAAGAAGTAGGCCAAAGAGTTGCAATAGTTGGAGCAGGTGGAATCGGCTTTGACATGGCCGAATTTCTGTCCCATCAAGGAGAATCAGTATCAATGAATACAGAGGCATATATGAAGGAGTGGGGAGTAGATATGACATATGAGAAAGGAGGCAGCCTTGCTGATAGCCCTCATCCAGAACCTTCACCTAGAGAGATCTTTTTATTGAAGAGATCTACTGGTAAGCACGGAAAGAACTTGGGTAAAACTACCGGATGGATCCATAGATCATCATTAGCTATGAAAAAAGTAAAGATGATGGCTAATGTTGACTATAATAAAATTGACAACCAGGGCTTACATATTATGTATCAAGATCAACCACAACTGCTCGAAGTAGATAACATTGTAATATGTGCAGGGCAGGAGCCTTTAAGAGAACTTTATGATGACCTGCAATCTGCAGGCATTACCACTCACCTAATTGGTGGTGCGGATGTTGCCG